>CAIUYS010000555.1 GCA_903903365.1 uncultured Methylococcaceae bacterium | reverse complement strand
CCCCCAAAAATAAACACAATTGGGTGTTTAATAAATGCCATAAAAATACTGTAATCTTCATGATTGATTGTTATTGGTGCTTCTAACTTAATAATATTTCGAGAGTAAGATGCTTTGGGTTCTAGTATTGGACTCTCTGAACTTATTAAGTTTTTGGATAAAAAATATGCTATACCTCCAACAATGAGAACTCCTAACCACTGAATTATAAGCATTGTTATATTAACATTTGCTGTAACCATTCCCATGGACATTGGTGGGCTAAAAAGCCAACCATAACCCATGTTATAAGCGACACCCCACCTATTGATTACTTGAAACGGAGGAAAAATGAGCATAGTTATTATCGTGACGATAACTGTAATCAATATATTCTTTTGTTTTTTATTCATTACATCTCTATAAAAGCGTCTACTGACTGTATGAACCCAATGACCAGTATTCGGTATTAGCAATAATGTTAGTTTTTTAATTTCTTACTACACGCAATATTGAATAATGTTTCAATAAGATTCCCAGGAATAATTGATACATGATCTTCTTTTATATTAGTCAATGAATTAATAAGTTCACCAGTCTTCATATTTCCTGCATACCAATAATCATCTAACAATCTTGAAGTTTCTGCTTCACAATCATATTCTCTACGAATTACTGTAGATAAATACTTATTACTACCCACCATTCCAAATGTTTGTAAGTCAAGTAGATGCCACATCGTAACTTTATTTCCATTCTTTCTTATAGATTGAGTATCAGCATAAGCAACCCATCCACCTTTAGCAGTAACTTCACCGACCATAGTCCATTCAGCAAACACATTCGTTGAAACCATCAATAACCACAATACCGTCAGTCTTTTCATGTTCCTTTCCTTTTCAATAATAGCTATTTACGGATTATCAAAATAGCTTTCTAACCTTATTCGTTAGACTGAGAATTAAATTTACGGGTCAATAGCTGGAATGTCAATGGCTGGAGTGTTGCGTTAGACTTGATGGTTTTATGAAAAATACAAGACCCACCCTCATTTTTCTATCACTCTTTGATTTGGATTGAATTCTTAATTTCATCAATCGTGGGTGTAAGGAGTGATGCTTGAGCATCATTGAAACTCAATGTGACCTTAACGATCTTATTTCCCAAACACACTAAATATATTGAAACATTAGAAATATATTCAGCTCCAATTTCTTGGTAGTCACTTCGCATAGCTATATACCCCGATAAATTGTCTTTAACCATTTTGTAGGGGGTGATTCTAGTAATCTTATTACCAGATTTCATCATTGCGGCTAACGTTGCTTGGTATGCTTGGTTCGCTTCGGCATCAAGATCCGCCTGAGACATTGCGGCAATATCGCTTTGTGACGCTGTTTGTTTGACTCGTACCGAAACCCGTGCACTAGCGACTGGCGCTTTTGTTCTACCGTCATAAAAGTTAGCCGCCATTAAAATATCGTTATTGCCTTGACCAACTCCAGTGTAGATTTCCGTATTTGTGTCGATCTGATCCATTAGTTGGCTTTCAATAATCTGCCAGTGCTTTGGGAGTCTAATTACAACCCCGTGCTTTAGGTTATAGGCCTTAAAAACACTCGGATTTATGGCAAAAGCATCCGTCATAACAAGCCAAAATAAGAGAAGTGAAACAACAATTGTTATCGAACGATTGTAATTTTTCATACGTTTACCATTGATGGCTAATGAATTCATGAATTTTGCTTCTTAAATAACTAGGGTAAAGTTAAACACCTAACTCACTTAACGCTCCAGAAGACTAAGGGGGGCTTACAATTAAACACATCCAGCTAGATTTAGAAGGCTAATGAAATCACATAAAGCCGCCCCTTACATTTTTCATTCAATATAAACTTTAAGATTTATATTACTTTAGTTACTTTAGTTTCACAATAACATTTTTATTGCAGAAATATTAAAACTAGAAATAATTCCGGATAGCTGTCATTCAAATCAGCGATATTAAAGTAAGTCCATCGGCTCCACCCGACCAAAAACGGACGGTGAGACGGTGCGTTTTTTTAACGCCAAGGTTAATGGGTAATGATGAGAAACATTATTGCCCCTCTGAACTGTAGGTTAAGTCGATGTTGGAATGTTAGACCCCGTGCTTTTTCTCTTGCCGAATTTTCTCGGCGATTTGCCGATAAGTCTTAGCCAATAGTAGATCCGTGATGGCCTTAACTTTCAGAACATCGTCGAAGGTAACCTCCATGGGCTCGTTCTGTGCGTGAGCGACCTGCGACGACCTGATTACATAAACCTCCCGAAAGGCCTCTTGAAGGCACTCGTCAGCACCGACGTTGGCCAGTGCCTTCTTGATCTGGGCGACCTCGTTTGTCAAGCGTTCAACTCTCAGGATTTTCTGAGTGACGCAATTTTCGAGTGAGCGATAGAAGTTACCAAAGGCCTCGCGATAGAAGGTGATGTCATGGTGACCGATGCCGAGATGAAGCAACCCTTTGATGTACTCAGTTCTCGCGGCGAGTGACCTGTCTTGGACGAGCGGCAAGAAGAGGATTACAGCATTTTCTACATCAACGTCAGTCAACGTACGCTCAAGTGGTATCGTCGGGATGTATTCCGTATATAGCGCGACTTGAACTGGCTGCTGATCCAACGACTGGCGAATTTCATAAACCGGATGAAGTGTTGGATGGTTCAGCCAAGTGAAGTAACCCAGGGTGGCTATGTTTAATGCTACAAGCATACAGGACGCAGCAAGGTGCGCGTGATACTCCAGGCACTCAGAACCTGCCTCTTCGTAGACTGCGGTGTCAATCTCAATGGCAAAGCTGCTCACAGACAGTTTCGTGAGTCGTATGCTGGACTCACCAGAAGCAAAGAGCCGAAAGCAGTCTTCTGTGACCACATGGGAAAAGGATGCGATCTGGCAGCGAATATACATTGAGCGGCGTAATGTAAAGCTAACCGGTCGTGATACGGGAAGCTGAAAAATAAAACCGGATTATAACTGCGTTCCGGTTGAGCGTAATGTTGGCTAGATTCGATATTACAAGACTTGTCACTGTATTTTAGTTATATTTTTGAGCCATATAATATATCCGGCAGCAATTACTGCAGGAACAATCAGCATGTAGAATCCGGCAGCGCCCCCTTCAGCAGCTGGTTCGTAAGCACTGCGCCCTGCAAAAGTAACCATTGCAATGATGCGAAATATTGCTGAACCAACAACTGTGGAGGCTATGCCGCACGAATGCCACAAAAAGGAATTATCCATTTTTCTTCCATCTTTAGGCCGCAATGCTAGCCAAACGATACCGTAGGCCAACGCAGCAGCAACAAGCGGCTCTACAAGAAACATTAAGAGAAATGCACGCGGGTTTTCAATTAAAGCGCCAATAATCGCGGTGTTCATATTCTTTGCACTCCCTTTCCTATATTGGCTAACGTTCTATATACGACATTTAGTGGCTTATAAAAAATATGCTTTGTCTCATATCCTTCATAAAGGCATCCAGTTTAATTGCTTTTATCTTTCGAGTTTAAATTAATTGGGCACGTCTACAAACTAAAATGTCATTTGTCCCAAAATAAATTCAACACTTCACATGCCACTTGGTATTATTTGGTGTCCGATGGCCGTGAGCTGGCAGTCAGTTCCAACTAATGATTCAGTATGCCGATTTACCGATGGATTTAGTCGATGCTTCTTTGGTGCTGTTAGCCGAAGAGTTAGGTCACGGGCACATTATCTCTACCGATAGACGCGATTTGTACTCGTTCCCAAGCTCCAGCTTGGGAATGCAGACCTGGAAGCTGCAGCTTCCAGTCTTGCGAAGCTGGAGCTTCGGCTTCGCGGTTCCCAAGCTGGAGAGACTGTGAAAGTATTCAAAATTCGGGTTGAATTTTGATTTCGGCAAACAAGAATCAATGACTTACAGCAGGTTTTTTGCTATTTTGTGTTGATTTTGGTTGTTTTTGATAATACTTTCACAGTCTCTGGAGCTTGGGAACCAGAAGATTTTCT
>CAIUYS010000554.1 GCA_903903365.1 uncultured Methylococcaceae bacterium | reverse complement strand
GAAAATGTCGAAGCATTATAAACAGCGTCAAGTCATTGCGAGCATGATTCTGAATACCCCTTGTCGGGTGTTCAGAGAATAAAGCAGGACGTCTGAGACCGCCGGAAGGCATAAAAGTAGCGTAATTTTCGTGTTATCCCCAGCAAGAAGTCCGGGATAACGTTGTTAGAAAATAGCGACTCCCCGTATTGTTTTTAACTATATTCCCTAAAATTCCGCTTCATATCACACACTATTTCTCAATAGTTAGGTCGTATGAACTACTCTTCGACATTAAAAAATCTACTTAAAATCCATGTAATCCCCATAACCTATTGATAATTATCACAATAGAATATTAATGGATGATGTGGAATGAATTTTGCTTATTTCTTGAACTTTGCAAATTTTTCTTTTATTTATTGAATTGTAATATTTACTCTTTATAATTATGTTTTTACAGTTTTTTCGCTCGTAACGTATAGAAACCAATTAAAACGCGATGTCTAAGAAATAATAATAACAATTTAAATATGTTATTTTTGTGACTTCATGCATAATTAGTTCTATTTTTAAAGAAAATATATGGAATAAATTTTTTCTTTCAAACAATAAAAAATGAGGACTACAAATGGCTTATAACACAATATATTTTCAAAATCCCCACACAGGTCAAATGCGGGAAGCGCCAGTTGGATTTTCATGGACTGTTTTATTTTTTGGTTGGTTCCCTCCTATGTTTAGAAGTGATTGGAAATGGGCTGTAATCATGTTTATATGCACCATTGTGACTTTTGGACTTAGTGGATTAGTCTTTATGTTTATTTACAATAAAATTTATATCAAAGAACTATTAAACAATGGATATAAAGTTAAATCGATTGAAAATGGAGCTAAAGAGCAATTAGAGCAAAAGATTGGAATTGAGTTAGCTAGTATTTGAATCCGATACATTTTTTAATTTCAAAAAATTAATTTAATTTTATGTAACTTTAAATGACTCTTTCTGATTTCGTGGGATGATATGCTAAATATATTTAAACACAATCTAACGAAATAAAGTTATTCACAACTCATCAATGTAATTAAATAAAATAATCCTATTCTCGATCAGGGTGTTGAGTGAAATCTCGTAGAGTGCCTTTCCGAAATCGGGAAAGACACTCTAAAATCAAAGGCGTAAGAAGGCAGAATACAAAATTAATTACCTTCATAGTTTGTTACGGTTTTAATAGTAATATTTTTTACATCAGTATTTATCATCAAATGGATAATTAATGCACATTTTTAAATTTTCAATTGTAGTAACTATATTTTGTCTGGGGCTAGCAGCAGCGTGGGGATATCATACTAACGGAGGTTTTTCTGGTGTATGGTCATCAGTAAGCATAGCCGCAATTCTTGGCGTAATGGAAGTAAGTCTTTCTTTTGATAATGCGGTTGTTAATGCTTCTATTTTGAAGGAAATGGATGCAAAGTGGCGCCAAATATTTTTAACAATTGGTATCTTGGTTGCTGTCTTTGGCATGCGACTGTTATTTCCAATTCTTGTTGTTGCTTTCGCAACAGATCAAAGCATGGTGGATGTATCACAACTGGCGTTTAATCATCCAGAAGTTTATTCAGCACATCTACATTCAAGTCATACAGCTATTGCTGCATTTGGTGGAACGTTCTTGTTCATGATTTTCCTTAGTTTTTTATTTGATGAAGGAAAAGAGCTACATTGGCTAGGTGTGGCTGAAGAGAAGCTAGCAGAGTTAGGTAAAGTTGATTCAATCGGTATCATTGTGACTCTTTTTGTTTTGATTATCCTTCAGGCAAATCTTCCATTACCATTAGAACAAAAAATGACCATGTTTCTTGCCGGCGTAAGTGGACTTATGCTTTATATTATTGTAGATAGCTTAGGCAGTTTCTTTGAAGCTGGCAGGGGGTGCCCCAGTTAAAACAAAAACGCGACCAAGCATTACTAATGCCATTTTACATAATACGATTTATACGCCGTGGTGGGGCAAGTGCTTTTCTTGCCCTGGCATTGCGTATAAGGCGTGGGTATTATGTTTATTGGCATGGTAAAGCAGGGGCGCGGTCGATTGTCTGAGCTGGAGGCAAGGCCGGAAGCGAGTTAAAACAAGCTGCAACGCCGCAAGACTGCGAAGCTGTGAAACAAGGGCAGTGTTTTTTTGCCGTTGTTTTATGGCTTTGCTCCAACAGTGCGACAGCAACCTTAGAGGTGTAAAACCATGCAGCACGGCTTTTTGTGCAGGCTGGTTTTATGCCGACACAGATAAGGTGGTTAAATGCCCTTAGGATTAAAACCGGTGTTTATTGGGTTTTATTAAGCCGCGTGTGATATTTCAATCGGTGTAATGGTGGGGCGCGTTTTTTGTCGCGCTTGCCAGAGGTCATATTCTGCTTGCATGCGTACCCACGTTTCTGCGGTCGGGCCATTCATCCAGGCTTCAAGTCGAATAGCCATGTCTGCGCTGATCGCTGCCCGACCGTTGACAACACGGGACAAGGTAATACGCGACACACCCAGTTGAATAGCGGCTTCGGTTATACTGATACCCAGTTCCGGCAATACATCTTCTTTTAAAATACTGCCCGGATGGGGCGGGTTAAACATTGTCATTTTACGCACCTGTTAGTGATAGTCTTGATAATCAACCAAGATGGCATCTTCGCCTTCAAAGGTGAAGGTAAGGCGCCAGTTGCCGTTTACTTTTACTGCCCAATGGTTGGTTAGTTCACCTTTTAACGGGTGCAGTTTCCAGCCGGTAATATTCATTTCTTGTGGGGCTTTGGCGGCATTCAGTAATTGCAATTGCCGGCCCAGTTTCGCCTCATGCTCTGCGGCTATACCGGCTTTGGAACCGGTTTCAAAGAATTGTTGAGGGCCTTTATGGCGAAAGCTTTTAATCATGCCTAAGTGTATCTCTATGCTTTACACTTTACAAATAATTTATTTAACGTCCGGTCAATTGAGTGGCATGGTTGTTTTATTATTGCCCACGAATTAGGAGCAGCGAGGTTTAAAACCATGAAGCACGCTTTACAGGGCTGGTTGGTTTTATGCCGACATAGATAAGGCTGTTAAATGCTTTTAGGATTGAAACCAGGTAAACGCGCTGTTGGCACTATCCAGATTTAATAAGGTTAAGATCCGGTTTTTAAAAACTTAAAACCTAATGAAAATCGGGACAACAGCCACATATTGGCTTCTGCGACTGTAAAAGCGTTGGCCTTGTGAGTTAAGTGGGTAGCCTATATGCAACAGCTCTTTTTTATGGAGTAAAATTAGCTCCGATTTAAACTGCAAGCTGTATTATCTGCTATATTTTACATAGATGAACCTCGCGTTTAATGCCGTTATTATCTTCCACGAACTGGAATAAAGATGAATAAGTACTCTAAACTATCGACTGTAAAAAGCGGATGGCTATTGTCATCATTTGCAATTGCCATGCTTTTATCCGGCTGTGCAAGTCTTGGTAAAGGCGCTGCGGAAGCGGTTCTGGAAAAGTCCGAAAATGAGGATACCCGGTTATGCCAAGTGTGGGGCGAACCGTTTACCGGAATTGAAGCTGATTTGGTCAAGAATAAGGAAACCAAGGTACTGTTTGTTCATGGCGTAGGCGATCATATACCTGGATATACTACCCAATTTTTGGAGAAACTGGCCAAGGAATTAAACCTTAACGTGCGTTCGGAAGGCCAGAAAAATATTGAACTGAATACACCCGTGTTTCCAGACAGGAATCTGGGTAATTTGCGGGTAACTCATCTACTCAATGAGCAAAATGGTAAAGAGCTTACTTTTTACGAGCTGACTTGGTCGGCAATAACCCGGCAAGAAAAAGCGCTGCTGGACTTTGATACGTCAGGGGAATATGATTTCCGCAGAGCCAAGATAAATGGCATGTTGAAGAAGTTTAGTAATGACACCGGTCCGGATCCTATTATTTATCTGGGACAAAGCAGAGTGCCTATTTTGGCGGCTTACGCGCAGTCGTTCTGTTGGATGGCTACACGCAATTGGAGCGAGCTTCCGAGCAGCGGTCAACATGTCTGCATGGGCTTGGATGATTCCAGTGCCGACCTCATTGCCAAGGATAATTATGTCATTATTTCTCACAGTTTGGGTAGCCGTATTGTGATTGATGGAACGCAACGTATTGCTTCCTTGCTGGCAGCGCCAGAAAAACATTTGTCTTCCGATCAACAAGCAAAAATGGCGCTTTCTAAAAAAGCGATTGGGGCTTTTCAAAACAAGCGTTTACCGTTATTTATGCTGTCCAACCAATTGCCCATGTTGCAATTGGGTAGGGAGCTTCCCGAAGTGGCGGGGCAAGAGGCTAGTTACTGTGACCCTAAAGGCGCTAATTATAATAAGCGCATGCTCAGTGAAACCGAGATTATCGCCTTTAGTGATCCGAATGATCTGTTAAGTTATGGGATACCGCCCGGATTTGCAGGCAAATATATTGACTCCCGCCTCTGTGCCAAGATCACCAATGTCAATATCAATATAGCTACAGTTATGGACGCCTTCGGCATGGCTGATCTAGCTAATCCCATGCAAGCGCATGTTGGTTATGATACAGATGATCGTGTTATTGCTTTGGTCGCCAAAGGTATTGGTAATGCGG
>CAIUYS010000553.1 GCA_903903365.1 uncultured Methylococcaceae bacterium | reverse complement strand
CAGGCAACTAAAGCCGCCGCCGTAGTAAATGCACCGCTGGGGTCAGCAAAAACAGAGACTTCAAAGGGAGGCACCATTGCTTGTTGACTGGCATCCAGCATGTCCATCGCCAGCCCTAAATCGCGGCCGCCAATAAAGATGCCGGTGCGTTTTACACCAGCAGGGCCACGGGAAAAAATAGCATCCTGAGTGAGCCTGTAAACGCTGTCCAACTTGACATTGCTATAAGGCATAAGCACATCAAACCCGGCATCCATCGCCATATTAATATCAAATGGACTATTGTTTGGCATGGGGTCAAGCATGTGAAGAATGCTACGTTTCTCCATTAGATATCCTCTTTAATAATGAGTGTAGGTTTAAGCTTTTGACTTAACATAAGCTCTGGCTACTTCAAAAGCATGTTCAAAATGTAGATAAACAGGCCGGTCGGTTTCAAGCATTTTTTTCAACAATCTATTTTGTGCCTGATATTTAATATTACCGATAGCCAGAGCACCGATGCCAACAGCGCCGCTATTTGAGCCTTCGATAGGTGTGCCGTTATGGAAAGCATCAACGCCTGCAATACCGGAAGGAGGCACGGCATTAACATCGGCAGCAACTTTCAACTGCGGTGCCGAGGCAATTAATTCAGCGCTTAATAATTCGATGCCGGCGGCACCGGTTGCAAAAACAACATCGGCCGTCTTCATATATTCAGCTTTGTCAGCATCTGCACCCGCAGTAATGGTGATTTTACCGTCACCAAATTCATTGTTGCACAGGTCGGCAATGTGTTGCGCTTTGTCCAACTGTCTGCCGATAATTCTTACCTTGGCGCCTGCTTGAGCTGCAATAACTGCCGCAGCTTGACCCACAGGGCCTGTTCCGCCTAACGCCAGAATATTTTTTCCTTCCAGTGTGGTGTTGAATTTTGTGATTAACTCATGCTCCACAGCCGCAACCATGCCCGCTGCCGTCGTAAATGCGCCGCTGGGATCTGCAAAAACAGACACTTCAAAAGGGGGAACCATTGAGCGTTTGGCTGTTTTTAACATATCCATGGCTTGTTTGGTATCGCGACCGCCAATAAAAATACCGGTACGTTTTAAGTTTTTTGCACTACGGGAAAAAATGGCGTCCTGTACCAGACCTTGTACTTCACTGGCTTCAACATTAGTATAAGGTAGTGCCGAAAGCCAGCCAGCATCCATCGCCATATTGACGTCAAAAGGACTTAGGTTTTTAGCTGTAGTCAGCATGTGTAAGATGAATGGTTTTTCCATGGTAGCTCCTTGATGTATTTAATCCACAAGTATAAAAGAAAAAATGAAATAGTAATAATGAACTTGCGTATTTATTCCTTAAATAAAGCGATTCATAATGGTGTCACTTACTTATTAGCCCGATGATCTATAATTTCATCAACGACCGCTGGATCAGCCAGTGTGGAAATGTCGCCCAGATTATCAAGCTCGTTAGCCGCAACCTTACGTAAAATACGCCGCATGATCTTGCCTGAACGGGTTTTTGGCAAACCGGGTGCCCACTGAATAATATCAGGATTGGCAATGGCGCCAATTTCTTTTCTAACCAAATCAACCAGTTCTTTTCTGAGCTCTTCAGAAGGCTCCACCCCGTTATTTAAAGTCACATAAGCATAAATCCCCTGGCCTTTAATATCGTGTGGATAACCGACCACCGCGGCTTCTGCTACCAAGTCGTGCAACACCAACGCACTTTCAATTTCTGCCGTGCCCATTCTATGGCCGGACACATTAATCACATCATCAACACGTCCGGTAATCCAGTAATAACCGTCTTTATCGCGGCGTGCGCCATCACCGGCAAAATAATAACCGGGATAATTTTTAAAATACGTATCAATAAAGCGTTGATGATCGCCATAGATAGAGCGGGATTGTCCAGGCCACGGGCGACTAATCACTAAAATACCTTCCGCAACACCGTCCATAATACGGCCTTGATTGTCCATAATTTCCGGCAAGATACCAAAAAATGGCAGGGTTGCCGAGCCAGGCTTTAGGTCGGTAACACCCGGTAATGGCGTGATTAAAATACCGCCCGTTTCAGTTTGCCACCAAGTATCCATAATCGGACAGCGTCCGTTGCCAACGACATGGTAATACCATTCCCAGGCTTCCGGATTAATGGGTTCGCCGACACTCGCCAAAATGCGCAAACTGCTGCGATCGGTGCGTGTAACAAAGTCATTGCCCTGCGCCATTAATGCACGAATGGCCGTGGGTGCGGTATAAAAGATATTGACATGATGTTTATCGATAACCCGCCAAAAACGATCCGCTTCCGGATAAGTCGGTACGCCCTCAAACATCAACGTAGTCGCACCGTTGCACAACGGCCCGTAAATCATGTAGGAATGCCCGGTTATCCAACCGATATCGGCGGTGCACCAGTAAATATCACCCTCATGGTAATCAAATACATACTTATGCGTCATCGCGGCATACAGCAAATAGCCGCCTGTCGTGTGTAAAATGCCCTTGGGCTTACCCGTTGATCCTGAGGTGTACAAAATAAACAAAGGGTCTTCTGCATCCATTGCTTCAGCCGGACAATCCGCAGAAATCGTTGCCATCGCCTCGTGATACCAAAGGTCACGAGGCTCATGCCAGTCGACAGTATTACCGGTATTTTTTATGACGATGACTTTTTTAAGTTGCGGGCAAGAGGCCGCAGCCGAATCAACATTCACTTTAATCGGGACAATTTTGCCGCCCCGATAACCTTCATCGGCGCACACCACATAATTGCAATCCGAGTCCAGAATGCGATCTTTTAAGGCCTCAGCAGAAAATCCGCCAAAAACAATCGAATGCACTGCACCTATGCGGGTACAAGCCAGCATCACCGTCGCCGCCTCGCTAATCATGGGCAAGTAAATACAAACCCGATCACCTTTTTTAACTCCCTGTGCTTTTAAAACATTGGCAAACTTGCAGACTTCTTCATGTAATTGTCGGTAAGTGATTTTTTTATCCTGCGCCGGATTATCGCCTTCCCAAATAATAGCCACCTGGTCAGCACGCGCTTCCAGATGACGATCAATACAGTTGACACTCACGTTAAGCTTGCCACCTTCAAACCAACGTATGCTGCCTTTTGGGTAATCGTAAGCCATTACGATATCCCAGCGCTGTTCCCACACCAAAAACTGTTCCGCCTGCACTGCCCAAAAAATTTCAGGTTCGTCAATTGAAGACTGATACATGGTTTTATATGTTGCAGTGGTAATATGCGCCTGCGCCGCTATGGCTGGTTTTACATCATAAATCTTAACGTCTGACATTTATAATCCCGGTGATGTCTGAAAACTGTGCTAACTGTAGTGAATTTAATGCCTGAATGCACGAATTTTGTATTAATCAATGCAAGGGCAGAACCACCATGTTTGCCCTATTCAAAAGATTCTAATAATTTAGGGTAGACACAGTGGTCAGCTTCTACGGTTAATTTGATAATACGGATGATCTACGGAAGCGTGAGTTGGTTTGCAACCCGTTACTCACGTTTTGAAATTTACTGAAGTCTTCAAGCGTTTCGGTCGAGGTTGCAAACCCCGACCGGCATCGTTATGTTGTCACACAGTCACTCACTTTTTGAGTGGTGGCCTAATTGTTGAACAGGTTTGTGCTTTTCGTGGATAAAATGATTTTTCCAGGGTTACAGCGATTGAATCTTTGTTTGCTGTTGCTCAAGGTTGTTTAGATTGGAAAGTAAATCCGCCAGTTTGGCTTTTTCTTTATCAATGACTTCGGGGGGGGCTTTATCAATAAAGGT
>CAIUYS010000552.1 GCA_903903365.1 uncultured Methylococcaceae bacterium | reverse complement strand
TGAGTGTAATCAATTTCGCTAATTTACCAATTTCTTTAGGAAGTTTAGTGATATAGCTTATATTGATAGAAAGTCTTGTTAGATTAGATAATCCTTCAATTTCTCTAGGTAACTCTGTAAGTTTAGTGTTGAATAATTCGAGTTCTGTTAATTGAGATAAGTAGCTTATTTCTTTTGGCAATTTAATTATATTACTTTTAAATAAAGTAATACTCCTTAGTTGCATCAGCCGTTCCATTTCTCTTGGAATTTTATCAGCACCAATATTATTCTCATCCGCCCAAGCAATCAATTCATCCAGCCACGCAACATCACTGACCAGCTGCGTTCTATTGGCTCTATTCGCCAGAATCTTATTGGTAATACTCAACAAACTGGTGGTTTTCTGTAAAGCCACCTCCGCACTGTCTTTCTTCTGTGGCAAATTGTTGTTACCGCTCATAAAAACCTTTGTGTGTATTTGTCATTACAGTTGCGATATTTTTATATCCACCTTTTATTAAAAGAATCAATGATTGCACTACAAATACCTATATCTTCAATTTTATTAATCATAAAAACAGATTTTCCTGCATCTTTTATTGATGCACCAATATGAAAGGTGTCTTTTTTATCAAAAATAATAAATCGGTCATGAAAATCTTTGGTTGTTTTTTCTTCAATCTTTAGATTTTTGTACTGCGTAAGAAAGAGATTTTTTTCATGGTCGTAATCAGAAGGTTTTTTAAAAGTTAGAATTTTAATTTGTAGGTTTTCAACTGTAAAAACTTTAAATAACTCAAAAATAATAAGGGACAGACCACTATTTATTACTGCTGTATCGTCAAGCATTGAGGTCGCCCGCAACCAATATTTGATGGCGTTGACCCTATTCTTTCCTACCCCCAAGTCAATGGTGGCTTCATCGGATGAAAAAATTTCAGGGTTTTTAGTAAAGGTTTGAAAGCCCTTGGTTAACCACGAGTAGCGTAGTGCAAAGGTCTCGTGGCGACCAAATGAGGCTTTCAGGTTTGAAAGGTTAAGTGAACGTTCCATATTTCAGCGGGCAATTAGTATTTTAGTAAAGCTTAATTATTTTGGGGATACTAACATCAAATCTCGAAAGCCTTTACTTATATTTATATCATCTGTATCAGCTTTATAAGCATCGCCGACTGGTTTGCAAAAAAACCTGTTTGATTGGCCGTTTTTAATGCTGAAGTTAGGCTCTAACATACGAGCCTGAAAAAAAGATGACTCTATTGAATTAGACTACGGCGGATTAATGTGAAGTGGATTCGGAGCGATAGCGCCTATCCACCATAAACTGAGTTACAAAACTGCCCTTCGCCTAGATTGCGCTGGTTCCCAATCTCCAGATTGGGAACCTAGAGGTCGAAGCTCTGGCTTCGTTAGACTGGAAGCTGGAGCTTCCAAGGCTGCATTCCCAAGCTGGAGAGACTGTGAAAGTATTATTGCACCTAATACCTTATAATATGCACACCATCCCGTAAAGTACCAAATTAACAAACACAATCATGACATCACGTCGCTATCAGCCCATA
>CAIUYS010000551.1 GCA_903903365.1 uncultured Methylococcaceae bacterium | reverse complement strand
GCTTAAACAACCTAAATTGTAGACCACTCGCCAAACCTGTTTGAGAAATATCAACCAACAGACTGGCAACTTCTTCTTCGGTGGGCATTTGCCGGATCATTTCATCCAGTGATGATTCAATTTGCTTTAATTGATCCTGATAATCCTGAAGATTGACGGCTTTTTTTTGTTTTACCTCAAAATCAGTTTTTAATGTCAGCTCTTTCTTCTCGGCAGTATCCAGAGTTTTTAGCTGATCCAGTGTGTCAAAATAAACCCCGGTACTGACGACAGCAACGCAAGCAAAAAGTATGATTGCCATTTTAACGGGTTCAGCCCAGTTTCCCGCTGCATGAATATCCCAATTAATTTCCGACAGATTCATTGTTACCTCCCATTTCAGTTTTAGCGCTTGGTTTTTCTTGCGTAGCATGTAACGTAAAATCACTTAACTGTTCCGTATCCGTTTTATCGGTTGATGGTTTGTCGGGTGATTTAATCACTGTCAGTTCTGGTGTTTGCAGCCAAGGCGATGCTTCTATGGCTCGCATAAATGCAGAGACTCTGGCATTGGATTGTGACAAGCCCTCAAAAATCAATTCTGATCCGGTTTGCGTGAATTTGGTAAGAAAAACACCGTCAGGTGTAGTCTTGGAAATTTCATCAAACAGATGCACGATCTCCGGGCGACTTTCCTGTAATTTTTGAATAAGATCTATTTTAGCCAGTAATTTGTGTTTTTTTTCTTCAATGTTCTTAATGTCTACAATTTTTTTATCCAATAGCCCAATTTCGCTTAACAGTAATTGGTTTCTTTGTTCCTGATAGGTGTTTAATCCTGCAATATAGGCATGAAGCAAGCCCATTATAATAATACCCACCAAAGCCGATAGCGCGATGGCATTTAAAAAATTTTTCTGCTTTCTCTTAAGTAGCTCTTCTCGCCACGGCAGTAAATTAATTTTTGTCATTCATCAAAACTCCTTAATGCCAAGCCACAAGCAATCATCATTGCCGGGGCGTCACGATATAAAGCATCCGGGTTTACTTTATTCGAAAAAGTCATATCTATAAAAGGGTTAGCAACATAAGTGGGTATGCCTAAATTGCTTTCAACCAATTTATCAACGCCTTGAATGGATGCGCAACCGCCCGCCAGAACGATGCAGTCAATGGTTCTGTTGACACTTGAGGATACAAAAAACTGTAATGATCGTTGGATTTGCTGAACCATTGCTCTTTTAAAGGGGCCAAGTACATCTACGCTATAGTTTTCAGGCAATCCCCCGCACCTTTTTCCGATACCGGCTTCATCATAAGAAAGTCCGTATCGACCTTGGATTTCTTCGGTTAATTGCTTGCCGCCAAATTCCTGTTCCCGTGTATATAAAACACGGCCATCATGCAATATTGTCAAAGTTGTAATAGTTGACCCTATGTCGGCAATGGCGACTGTTTTAGCGCTGGTTGAGTTTTTAAAAGGGTCGGGTAATAATTTAAACGCATTTTCCATGGCAAATGTTTCAACATCGATAATCGTGGCTTTTAACCCTGCTTTTACTAATGCCTCAATCCGGTCATCAACATTTTCTCTTCTGGAGGCCACGAGCAGCACATTAACCAAATCAGGATTAGTTTCATTTATCCCTTGTATTTCAAAATCGAAATTAACTTGATCAAGCGAAAAAGGGACGTATTGATCTGCTTCAATTATAATTTGATCTTGCATCTCAACATCAGACAACGAGCTTGGCATAGTTATCATTTTTGTCATTACGGCCGATCCTGAAACTGCAACCGTCGCTTGATTAAGACTTGATTGAGATTGCGTTAAAGCAATTTTTATAGCCTCGGCTATCGTATCGACATGAGCAATGTTTTTCTCAACAAGGGGGGCTTGATGTAAAGGGGCTACCGCAAAGCTTTCAACTCGGTAACGTGTACCTGATTTACTTAATTCCAGTAACTTTACAGCGGCTGAACTGATATCAATACCAAGAACAGCATTCTGTTTCCGATTAAACCAGCTCATGATAACCTCTTAAAAACGGATTATTAATGTGATTCTCTTAGCTAATACACAACTTTTTTATTGAATGCCGGCAAGCAAGGCAACGCATAAGTATTTAAAAAATCCTGTAATTGCTCAGCTCTTAAAAAAAATAGAGCACATAAAACACGGATAAGGGAAGTTTCTCAATCTTAATGAAAATATGATCTATAAACGCCAAGGTATTTTTTCGACTAAAAATAAAATCTGTTGAAACCTGTGTAATCAGTGTCATCGGCGTTCCATGATCGAAACCAACCATCTACCGGGTAGTTAATTCATTCATTCATTCATTTGTAACAGTCTCTCTTTGCATTGCACAAAGCCTGTTTGTAAATGATTATACGAGGCTTTTCTGCTCTAGTGTCCATTGTTGACTGATTTTAACTTTAAAGTATAGCTTTCATTAGCTGATACTAAAATTATGACGGTATTATACTCCGTGCGGCGACTGTTTTAATTTTTTGCCCGTCAGTTATGCTGTATAAGTCAGCAAGACAAGCGAGGCTGTTAGCCAAAAATAAAGTGTATTTTGCAATTTGAGGTAAAGAAAAGCGGATTTATCAGTAAGGCAGATACTACCTTTATATATTTTTTAATGTTAACAAAGGCAGTTATTTTTAAGCACTTACAGGATACAACCAAGACCAACCTGAAAAATGGTTTAACGCAACGCAACCAAGCGAAAATAATTTAGTTATACGCCTTCACACAAGTTTGTAAACCTTGCTATATAAATAGGGGAGGATTAATAGGTGTTTTTGCGTAAAAATCCACAAAATACTTTATTACGACTCAGTCGTTAACAATGACCGATGTAATGACAGCGCACAAAGATGCATCATAACGGTTATATTTTAACGACATAAGTAAATAATCCCGCACATTAACGGCTTATCAATAACCCATTGATGTGCGGTGTTATTTTGCTCATTATCCGCAGACAAGCAAGGCGATTACAACTAGTTTTTGTTGTGTACGCGCTTTTTTATAAAATTGAACTATGAGCAGAACTTAAAATTTTGAGCTTTTTATTTTCCGTATTTTTTACGGAATTTATCAACACGACCAGCTGTGTCAACAACGCGCTGTTTGCCTGTATAAAAAGGATGGCATGCAGAACAAACTTCTATCTGCAAATCTTTACCTAATACAGAACCGGTTGCAAATACATTACCGCAACCACAAGTTACCGTAATTTGTTTATATTCAGGATGAATTTCTGGTTTCATATTACTTACACTTTACCCACAAAGAGACTACATACAATTAAATAACCCCGTATAATACGTTTTTCATTACCAATTGGCAACCCTTGTTGGATTTATGCGCGTTATTACTTTAAATGCCAACGGCATCCGTGCTGCAGAACGCAAAGGTTTTTTTACCTGGATGCAGCAACAAGAGGCTGACATTATTTGTCTGCAAGAAACAAAAGCCCAGATACATCAGCTTAACAGCAACCCTTTTTACCCTAAAGATTACCACTGTTTTTATCATGATGCCAAAAAAAAAGGCTACAGCGGCGTCGCAATTTATTGTAAAAAACAACCGGATAAAATCATCAGCGGAATAGGGTGGTCGGATGCTGATGCCGAAGGACGCTTTATGGAGGTTCAATTGGGTAACTTAAGTATTATCTCTCTCTATTTGCCTTCCGGCTCTTCGGGAGAAGCCAGACAAGCCTTCAAGTTTAGTTTCATGGAGCGTTTTATGCCCTACTTGCAGACTTGTACAAAAAATGACCGTGATTACATTATCTGTGGTGACTGGAATATTGCCCACAAAGAAATTGACTTAAAAAACTGGCGTGGCAACAGAAAAAACTCCGGTTTTTTACCCGAAGAAAGGGCGTGGTTAGATCAATTATTTGAACGTGGCGATTGGCTGGACGCGTTTAGAATTATCAACCCGGAAGCTGAACAATACACTTGGTGGTCAAATAGGGGGCAAGCCTGGGCAAAAAATGTAGGTTGGCGTATAGATTATCAAATAATCAGCGCCGCTTTAAAGGATAAAGTAATCGCCACGTCAATTTATAAAGACGAGCGATTTTCGGATCATGCCCCGCTAATTATGGATTACGATCTGTAGCTTTGCTTTTCTTGAGATGGCGCATAAGACACTAACACCACGAAGACACGAATAATAGAACACGGATAACACTGATTGCACGGATTTCAACGGATTTCAACGGATTTTATTTTTAGTCGAAATACTACCAGCCGTGTAATAGGTCGTATTTTTATCGGATGAAGAAACCTTCCTTATCCGTGCTTATCAGTCAAATCCGTGTCATCCGTGTTCTATTGTTGATACTATTCGACTCCGGCCGGTTTGTCTTGATCATTCCAGGGTGCGACTTTAAGTAACAGCAACATGCCAGGGATGGCGATGACAAAGCAAAACAGAAAAAAAGATACCCACCCAAACCATTCCACCAAATAACCGGTAGCGGCATTGGCAAAGGTGCGTGGCACGGCTGCCAGACTGGTGAATAAAGCGAATTGGGTTGCGGTGTAAAGTGGATGTGTGGTGTGGGCGATAAAAGCGACAAAAGCCGCCGTACCCAAGCCTACACCCAACGCTTCAATGCCGATAACCATCGCTAGCCAGGGCAGGTTGTGGCCAAGTGTCGCTAGCCAGGCAAAACCCAAAATAGCAATCATCTGTACCATACCAAAAAGCCACAAGGCACGATTAATGCCGAGCTTAATCATCCAAATCCCCCCGAGCAATCCACCGATAACACTCGGCCACAAACCGGCATTTTTAGCAACGAGTCCAATCTCTGTTTTACTGAACCCCATATCAAGGTAAAACGGCGTGGCGAGCGCTGTCGCCATGCTGTCGCCCAACTTGTAAAAAAAGATGAAGGCAAGCACCAGGCACGCTGATCTTAAGCCCTTGCGCTGGATGAATTCTTGAAAGGGCTCAACCACGGCAGCTCGGAGCGTTTTCGGCGCACCATTTTTAAGCAGGGGTTCACTGACCAACAGCGTCATGACAATACCCGGCAACATAAACAAGGTGGTAATCAAAAAAACACTATTCCAAGGCAAGTGGTCCGCCAGTATCAGTGATAAAGAACCGGGTATTAAGCCGGCAATTTTATAGGCATTAACGTGTATGGCGTTACCCAGACCCAGTTCAGTATCCAGTAATAATTCACGTCGATAGGCATCCAGCACAATATCTTGGGACGCACTAAAAAATGCGACTACAAAGGCCAGATAAGCAATGGTCCATAAGTCCAGATTGGGATGTAGCGCACCGAATCCTGGAATGGATAGGAGTAATGCCGTTTGTGCGATAAATAGCCAGCCACGCCGACGTCCGAGCGGTGGAATGTAACGATCAAACAACGGTGCCCATAGAAATTTCCAGGTAAACGGCAATTGAATCAGTGCGAACAAGCCGATGGCTTTTAAATCCACACCTTCAGAACGTAACCATGCAGGTAATAGTGCAATCAAAATATATAGTGGCAAACCCGAACTGAAGCCGGTGAATATACAAATGAGCATGCGCTTGTTGAGCAGTGCTTCCTTGATGTTTGTGTTATTTTTCACTGGAGACCTTAAGAATTTGTTGCAGGAGAGTCGTGCTAAAGAAAGGGTGAATACTTGGCGATGGGAAGCATAAGTATAAAATTTTGAAAGATTTTCACCACTAAGACACGAAGACACGAAGAACACGTAGAAAAGCGCAATGTGATTTACTGGGTAACCAAACTAAAGTTACGTTCATATAGCGCAAAAAACTTCGTGTTCTTCGTGTCTTCGTGGTGAATTTTTAAAAAAACCAGAAAAACAGCACCACACGAGTTGTGCGGTGCTTTAAAGCTTTTAACCATTAATTAAATAATGAACAAAAATACTGGCTGCGTAACCACCCGCAATAGCCGGTGTCCATTTTAAATGACTGAAAAAAGTGTACTTATGGTTGGATTGCCCCATTAACGCAACACCCGCTGCTGAACCGACAGATAACAGTGATCCACCAACGCCCGCAGTTAGCGTGACTAATAACCATTGATACAGATCCATATCCACATTCATGTTAAGCACAGCAAACATAACGGGAATGTTGTCAACAATAGCAGAAATTATACCTACCAGAATGTTGGCTGTGGTCGCGCCCAAGCCGTCATACATAGCACCTGACAATAGTTCAAGATAACCGATATAACCTAAACCGCCAACAGCAAATACGACACCGAAGAAAAACAACAAAGTATCCCATTCAGCAAGACGTACTTTATTGAAGACATCAAAACCGACTTCACCTTCAGCTCTGTAGTTCTTTTTCAAAAAGAAACCATACAGCATCAACACAGAAAGACCGACCATCATGCCCATAAATGGAGGCAAATGCAGTCCCTGTTTAAAGCTAACCGCGGTGACGATAGTTAACAGAAATAATACGCAAATTTGAAGCGCACCGGGCTTTAACACAACAGCCGCTTCCGAGGTGACTTTAGGTTGCTCATCAGGCACTGCAAAATACATAATTGCAGCAGGTACGGCGTAATTGACTGTTGAAGGAATGAAAAGCTTGAAGAAATCAAAGAACTCGGCATAACCCGCTTGCCAAACCATTAAGGTGGTGATGTCGCCAAAAGGACAAAACGCACCGCCGGCATTGGCAGCAACAACCAAATTTACAAAACCGATACTGACAAATTTCTCATTATCCGCACCAACGGCCATAACCACTGCCCCAACCAGCAAAGCGGCTGTCAGGTTATCTGCCACTGCCGATAAAAAGAAAGTAATGATACCTGTAATCAAAAACAATTTACGATAACCAAACTGTCTTCTTACCAACCAAGAGCGCAATGCTTCAAAGACGTTGCGTTCAGCCATTGAGTTTATATAAGTCATGGCGACCAATAAAAACAACATTAGCTCGGCATATTCTTTCAAATTATATTCGAAAGCCTCGTGCATCGCTTCAACTGAAACACCTTTTTGCGATGCTAAAATTGCCGCGTGTGCCCAGATAATGCCCGCCGCAAGAATAACCGGCTTGGATTTACGCATGTGTGTAAATTCTTCGGTCATAACAAAACCGTAAGCGATAATAAAAATTAAAACGGTATAAATACCTCGCTCAGTCCCGGTCATACCCAGACTTTCAAAACCACCCGCCATTGCCATTTGAGGCACCAGCAATACCGCCAACAAAATTAATAAAAATCGCACAAAAAAATCCCCCTACTCAGTTTTATAGTTTGTAAATATAATAAAATTTAACGGTTAATGGTATCACCAACTAATAAGTTTTGTCATTTTATGACGCACAGTATATGATTACCAGCCATGATTATTCCCCAGAAAGGCCTATTAAACGCTCATCTATGTATCAGTATAACGATAACGACCAAATCCTTGTTGACGAACGGGTAGCCCAATTTAGAAGGCAAACCGAACAGTTTTTAAAAGGCGAAATATCTGAAGATCAATATCGCGCATTACGTTTACGGAATGGTCTTTACGTTCAAATTCATGCACCTATGTTACGAATTGCCGGCCCTTATGGCCTGTTTAATTCCAAACAATTGCGTAAATTAGCGCATATTGCCCGCACTTACGACAAAAACTATTGTCATTTCACCACGCGTCAAAATGTCCAGTTTAACTGGCCCAAATTAGAAGAAGTTCCCGATATTCTGGAAGAACTGGCCAGCGTACAAATGCATGCCATTCAAACTAGTGGCAACTGTATGAGAAACACAACCTCGGATCACTTGGCCGGTGTTTGTATTGATGAGATTGAAGACCCGCGTCCTTATTGCGAAATTATTCGTCAATGGACCACTTTACATCCTGAATTTGACTACTTGCCCCGCAAGTTCAAAATAGCGGTCAGCGGTGCCTTGCATGACAGAGCCGCTACGCAATTCCATGATGTCGGTTTACATCTGGTTAAAAATGATGCGGGTGAAACGGGCTTTAAAGTCATCGTCGGAGGTGGCTTGGGTCGCACCCCGGTCATAGGGCAAGTGATTAAACCGTATCTGGAAAAAAAGCATCTGCTGTCTTATCTGGAAGCCATACTGCGTATTTATAATTTATTCGGTCGTCGTGACAATAAATACAAGGCACGCATCAAAATTCTGGTTAAAGAATCAGGACTTGATAAATTCTTTACATTAGTTGAGCAGGAATGGCAACTTATCAGAGACGGCAACGAATTAAGCAATGAGCGCATTAATGCGATGAAAGCCCACTTTGTTGAGCCTGCATACCAAGCTGACGCAGTTCTTGATGCCGGTTTTAGCGAACAGCAGCAAGAAAATAAAGCGTTTGCAACCTGGGTAAAACACAATACCGCAAGCCATAAAATACCCGGTTATCACGCGGTCTTTTTGTCATTAAAAGCGCCGGATTCCCCTCCAGGGGATATGACTGATACCCAACTGGATGCGGTAGCCGATCTTGCTGATCAATACAGTTTTGGAGAGATCAGAAGTACTCACCGGCAAAACCTGATTCTGGCTGACGTAAAACAAGCCGAGTTATTTGCACTCTGGCAACAACTGGATGGTTTAAAGCTAGCAACGCCCAATATTGGCACTGTCACGGATATGATTTGCTGTCCCGGACTGGATTTTTGCTCTCTTGCCAATGCCGGCTCTATTGGTGTTGCCAAAGAAATCAATGAAGCCCTTGATGATATGGATTACATTCACGACATCGGTGATTTAAAAATCAATATGTCTGGCTGTATGAATGGTTGCGCACATCAAAGTGTCGGTCATATCGGCATTCTGGGAGTTGATAAAAAAGGCACTGAATGGTATCAAATAACCTTGGGCGGTTCTTCGGAAAATAAAGCCGCCATAGGCGAAAGATTGGGGCCTGCGGTTGCCAAAAATCAGGTAACCAAAGCCGTCACGACTATTCTTGATGTTTATGTCAAAAATCGTCTGAATGACGAGTCATTTCTGGACATGGTCAATCGTGTTGGCATCACCCCTTTTAAAGAGCAAGTCTATGCAAATAATTAAAGACAAACAGATTATTGATGATAACTGGAGCTATATTGCCGATGATGCCGACTTAAAAGCCGGTAACATCAGTGTTTCCTTAGCCCGATGGCACCAAGATAAAGCACAATTACTAAGCCGTGAAGGCAAGCTGGGGGTCAGAATTGGCCCCGCCGATGTCGTTGATGACCTTGCTCCTGATTTGAAGACTATTCAACTGATTGAACTGGATTTTACGGACTTCGCTGATGGTCGCTCATTTTCACAGGCTTGGCTGCTGAGAGGACGTCACCACTATTCAGGTGAAATTAGAGCAACCGGTCATTATATGACGGATCAAGTATTTTACTTGTCGCGGGTCGGCGTAAACGCATTTAATCCGGAAAAAGTTGAAGACCTGCCGATTGTTCTGGCTAATTTGAATGACTTTACCGTCAAGTATCAACACTCAATTAATTAACACACAGTCTTGTATTAGACAAGTCACCATTATTAGCCTCTGCAAAAACTTGCCATAGATTCACTGAGAATCTGTGGCAAGTTACCTAAACCAAAGCTTCCCGATTTTTTATTGGACACTTAATGTATTCCCAAGGCATCAAAAAAAATATAGTCGTCCGTACCTTTAAAAAAAATCGTTCGCTTGGAGGTAATATTCATCCTCTCTTGGAGCGGCTATTTTTAGCACGGGGTATCACCTCAGAAACCGAACTAGACAGGACTCTGACAAAACTGCCATCGCCGTGGTTATTGTCGGGTATGGAAGCGATGGTGGATCATTTGATTACCGCCATCAATGAGCAACAACGGATTTGCATTGTCGCCGACTTTGACGCCGATGGTGCAACCAGTTGCGCGGTCGCTATCAAAGGCTTGCAGTTATTGGGGGCAGGGCAGGTGTCCTTTGTGGTTCCCAATCGCTTTGAATACGGTTATGGCTTAACGCCGGAAATTGTCGAACTGGTTAAACTGCAAAATCCTGAGGTCATTATTACCGTTGATAACGGCATATCCAGTATTGACGGTGTCAAGGCGGCAACAGAGGTTGGTATCAAAGTACTGGTAACGGACCATCATTTACCGGGTCACGAGTTACCTGCAGCCGATGCCATCGTAAATCCCAATCTGCTTAATGATAAATTCCCCAGTAAATCGCTGGCAGGCGTGGGCGTTATATTTTATGTGCTCATGGGCTTGCGAAGCCGGTTAAGGGAACAAAATTGGTTTGAGAGTCATCAGGTTCCTGAGCCGAATCTGGCTCAATTGCTGGATT
>CAIUYS010000550.1 GCA_903903365.1 uncultured Methylococcaceae bacterium | reverse complement strand
CTCTACCCATCCTACTCTTGGTTATCACTTTAAACTACCAATAGCCCTGTCGGGTTAGCGATAGCGTTAAGTGAGGGTTGTAAACCTCGATTGGCATCGGTATTTATTAAAACTGAAGCTATAAATCAATCAGTTATTTGCTTTGTAATTGCCATCCATGGCAACTGGATCCCAGCAATCCCTGCCGGGATGACGGGCCGGACGTTTTTAGTTTCTTAATAATATTTGTGTTTATTAGTATTTTTTATTATTTAACCTACTCACTAATGATTTAGATAGAACCTGAATCATTGTAATTTATAATATTCTTTAAACCAATCTACGGTTTCTTTAATGCCTTCATAAAGATTTTTGGCCGGTTTATAGCCCATGTCTTGCTCTAATGCCGTTGTATCTGCGTCGGTTTGATAGACATCGCCTGGTTGCATGGGTAGATAGTTTTTTACGGCTTCTTTTCCACATGCTGATTCTATGGCCTGTATAAAGTCCATTAATTTAACAGGGGACGAGTTACCAATGTTATAAAGTCGATAGGGTGCTGTGGAGGTGCTTGGGTCGGGGTTTTGTGCATCCCATTCCGTCGCAGGCAACGCTACTTTGTCTATGCAGCGAATGACGCCTTCTATAATGTCGTCAATATAGGTAAAGTCGCGCAGCATGTCGCCGTTGTTAAATACGTCGATAGGGCGGTCATTTAAAATGGCATCGGCAAACAAAAACGGTGACATATCCGGTCGTCCCCAAGGGCCATACACGGTAAAAAACCGTAGGCCGGTAGTGGGCAAGTTATAAAGGTGGCTGTAAGCGTGGGCCATTAATTCATTGCTTTTTTTGCTCGCCGCATAAAGGCTGACCGGGTGCGCGATTGAATCTTTTTCTGAAAACGGTACTTTGCCGTTTAAGCCATACACACTGCTGGAGCTGGCATAGACTAAATGTTCTATAGCGTTCCAGCGACAAGCTTCCAAGATATTTAAAAAGCCGTCAATATTACTTTGAATATAGGCCTGCGGATTTTCAATGGAATAACGCACACCGGCTTGTGCGGCTAAATGACAAACCCTGTCGAACTTTTCATTGGCAAACAGCATTTGCATCGCTTGTTTGTCTTCCAAATTCATTTGAATAAAGCGGTAATTGGGATGCTTATCACTTTGTATAAATTTATACCAAGCCAGTTGGTCTTTTTTAATACCGGCTTTTTCCAGGCGACCGTGTTTTAGGTTGACATCGTAATAGTCGTTGATGTTGTCAAGACCTACGACTTCATCGCCTCTTTCGAGTAAGCGCTGAACGACGTAAGAGCCAATAAAACCTGCGGTGCCGGTGACTAATATTTTCATGATGTTATGCCGTTACGCTAATTGGGTTGTTTTCACCATCAGCCGTTAATTTGGACGGGTTTGTTGGTGCAGATGATTCTGAAACGTGACGGGGTTTACAACCCAGTTACTTACGTTTTGAAAGTTATTTAAGCCTTCAAACGTTTCGGTCGGGGTTGCAAGCCCCGACCGGCATTGTTATCTATGATTACATCCCTGTATTCTGTATCCCGGCAGTCCATGCCGGGATGACGGCCCTGACGTTTTGAGTTACTTAATAAGTTTGCATCATTCAATATTGCCATCCATGGCAACTGGATCCCGGCAATCCCTGCCGGGATGACGGCTTGGACGATTTTAGTTTCTTAATAAGATTGCATCATTCAATTTTGCCATCCATGGCAACTGGATCCCGGCTGTCCATGCCGGGATGACGGCCCGGACGTTTTTAGTTGATAAGTCAGGGCTGTGTTTATCGATTCCGGGAACGCTGAGCCCTGGCTCGGCGTAGTTACTACCCTATTGTAATCGGCCTGATTACTCCGTGCCGTGCTCTCATCGTTATACACAAGTATATGAAGACACCCAAAGCTCGTTATTTCTGCCGGGATTGGGTATGCGCCTGTAATGGAGGTCAGGCTTTGCATGACCTCCACGAGTTGCACAGGCTCCTAAACTCCGGCAGGCACTTGTGTATAACGATGAGTGCCGAACTGGGTCTCGGCGTTTCTGGCAAGTTATCGTGTTCGACTGTCACAAAAACCTAAGCAGAATACTTATGTTAATATTTTGGGGTGTGCTGGTCATTTAACAACAGGACATGCTTTAAAACGAAATTATTATACTAAAGAATTGTTACAAATAAATTAAAAAGAGATTTATATTTACTTTTGTGGTTACTGTTTTTGCAATTTGTTCGCTTTGTGCCTTGGTATATCTTTACTGCGATGAAGTTAAGCATCGTAAAAAATAATATTACGGTTGTACTAAGACCGCTTTAGTTGCTTTACAGGTAATAGCTGAAGCGGTTGTACGCCAATGCCGTTTAGTTAAGTGTACGTAGTTATTCAAGCCCCCTCGCTATGCTCTCCCCCAGTGATAAATGGGGGGTGAGGGGGATTTATGTAATAAAATCTCCCCTAACCCCTCTTTT
>CAIUYS010000549.1 GCA_903903365.1 uncultured Methylococcaceae bacterium | reverse complement strand
TACAAACGGCCGCTCGCCGCGCATTTTTTTGGCATCACGATCCATAACCTCCAACGAGGCACCGACATAAGGTGCCAAATCAATTTTATTAATCACCAGCAAATCAGAGCGGGTAATGCCGGGGCCACCTTTTCTGGGTATCTTGTCACCGGCCGATACATCAATCACATAAATGGTCAGGTCGGCCAGTTCGGGGCTAAAAGTTGCGCTTAAATTATCGCCACCGCTTTCCACCATAATAAAATCCAGATTATCAAAGCGTTCACAAAGCTCATCAACGGCCGCAAGATTCATCGATGCATCTTCCCTGATGGCCGTATGTGGACAGCCGCCGGTTTCCACACCAATAATCCTGTCTTCCGGCAAGGCCTGACTGCGAATCAAAAATTGCTGATCTTCGCGGGTGTAAATATCATTGGTGACTACGCCAATTTCAAATTGATCTCGCATCCGTTTGCACAAAGCATCCACCAACGCTGTTTTTCCCGAACCTACAGGCCCGCCTATCCCTACCCGAAGTACCTGTTTATCACTCATCATCTACTCACTTTAAGAACGAAATAATCTGGAATACTGTGTTTCATGGCGACTACTCGCCAAGGCCAAACCAAACGCGCTGCTACCGATTTCATCATCTGCAAGCAGTAGCGCACGATTGATCTGTTCAGGCAATCGGGATGCCAAACCTATTAACAAACGTTGACCTGCGACCTGTCCCAAAGGCACCAATTTAACGGCACATAACACCTGATTTTCCAGCCAGCTCCACAAATAACCGATAGCCGCCTGGCGCTTTGGAACAGCCCAACGGACTGCGGCGAGACTAAACAAAGTGGCGAACGTTGCCTCCGGTTTGCGTAACCACGCTGTAGCATCGTCCAGTTCCAGCGCAACCAGTAATCGCGCCAGTGCCTGTCCGGTTTGCCTGTCTTCAGCACGTAATTCAGACGTTTCGCGGCAAGCAGTCAAGATTTTGCTCCACCGCACAACGGCCTCGTTATCAGCCAACGTCCAGGCATCAAACAAGCGCATCATGACCGGCAGGTCAATCTGCGTCAGGCCATGCTCCAGCAAACCTTCAAGCCATTCATGGACTTCATCGGCAGTGGTGACCCAACCATCGTCAATGGCACGTTCCAAGCCTTGGGAATAGCTATACATGCCAATCGGCAAGCCCGGACTCACCAGTTGCAGCAAACGCAGCAGGGCCAAATCATTAATCATGACTGTGATAAGCACCGGCTTCCGGCTCAAACGGCATAATGTTATGCGTCACTGCCAAGCCCAAACCTTCCACCATGTGATCCAGAACATGGTCACTCAAATAGCGCAGCTCACCCGGCAAAATCTGTAAGGCGACATGACGGTTACCCAAATGATAACAGGCGCGTGCAAATAGCAAGGCGTCATCACTACACACCACCGAAACCGTTTCGGGTGCCGCTTTTATCAGTACCTTAAAACGCTCTTCGCCTGTCAAAATAACACCTGAAAGCAAACGGTGTCCGCGCGGCAAAAACACGCCAACGGCCACGCTGCCATCGGTACGGGCCGGTAAACGGCTTTTCTGGCGATATTCAAAAGGCAACGTCAGGACATCGTCAGCCTGGGTTTCTGGTGGAGCAAGTTCAGTCAATTTCAACATAGTGGTCATTAGAGAGATATCCGTTGGAGCAAAGCATTTTTGTAATTATTCAATCCCAATGCCGGTCGGGGTTTGCAACCCCGACCGAAACGTTTGATAACATTCAAAAAC
>CAIUYS010000548.1 GCA_903903365.1 uncultured Methylococcaceae bacterium | reverse complement strand
TTTAGCATTAAATGAATAAAACTTTATGAACATTAAATTTTATTGGTATTAAAATAAGGCAATATTTTTTTAATGTCGATAAAAAACTACTTTTTTTATTGTTATTACTGCCCCTTTATCCATTAACTCAACTATGACTAAAAAACAAACACACCAACGGAATAGTTTTTCCGCTGATTTCAATGCTGATGAAGAAGATGATTTTATTTTAGCTGATTTGGATTTGATACGGGATAAAGAAGAACCATCTCTTGTCCCTTTGAAGCATTTTAATGACGATGACGAAATCATCGATAGTTTACTGGTCAAATCAGAATTTGAGGTCAAAGAGGATCTTGAGGAAGATGATAGGGACGCAAGTACCCGAGTGATTGATGATATAGATCCAACTGAAAAATTTTCAGATTTTGATCAGTTTATCGTTGAGCCTGTTGAACCCGCTGAGCAAGATAGACTGAGAGCCGTTGAAGACATTCAGGATTCAGTTATTCATTCCAGGACAGACTTTGATGAGATACCGGATGAAGATGCCATCGACAGATTGCTGGCTGATGCGGGCTTTGATAATCATGATGAACCTGAAAAAACTGATGACAAGTCAGATGTCCAGTGGTTTGATGATGCCTCAGAATTTTCTCGGCCGGTTATTGAGTCTGTTGAGTTGACCGAACAAAATGAGCGGATAGAAACTGAAGATGTTCCGGTTTTTGATGGTCATTTTAGCGCTGATATTGATGAAACACTGATTGATGATGTTAATGACCTATTGGATGAAGAGATTTCTCGTAGGCGGGCGATTGATCATGTCAGTTGGGCTAATGAATTTAAAGAACGAATTGCTGTAGCGGCTGATAATGCTGTTTTCGATTGTGAGGACAGTGAGCGTGCGCTTGATAAAGACCTCGCCAACTCTTTTTTGCTTCAAGAAGAAAATACGGAAAAAGTGATGCCTAAACCCGCTAGTAATCAGACAATTTATCCGCAAGAACCTTTCAATAATGAGTCAGAAATAAAGGTTTTCCGCTCTATTGTAGCCGAGCAGGAAAGTATTAAGGAGCAGATAAGCGGCTATGAAAATAAAATTAAAAAAGCTGGATTCATCACTTACGCTGCGTTGAGTTTTGGTATGGTAGCCTTATTGTCTGCAACGATTATGAGCATCATCGTTTTTAGTGTAAAAAATGATGTGTCAAAATTAACCGAGCTGGTATCCATGCTTGAAGAAGATATGAGCAGTATTTCTGAAAAAAATGCTGATATGGACATTAGCAACACTGAATTGCCTGGTGAGCCGTTAAATAAAAAGGTTAATAATGTTGCAGGGCTTGATAATTCAAAGGCCGTGACAGTAGTGCCGGATAATATAAAACGCTCGGAAGCAACGGTCGAAAAAGTATCATCTAAAAAGAAAATGGAATTACAAGAAAATGGTAGTGATCAATCTCAATTGTCACCTGATTTATCAAAAAGTAATGCGGTAGGGGTTGATAAAAAACAGACAGACCTCAACAAATCCAGTGATCAAGAAAAGATAGGGATGCCGGTTGCAGAAAAGAAAAAACCATCTGAGACAGTGGTTAAAGTCACAAATCCCAACAAGAAAACAAGCAATGCCAAGGTTGCTTCTGGATGGTCTGTTAAGCTGACCGACTATAAGCAGCTGAGTGATGCCAAAAGAAAAGCGGCTCAATTGCTGGAAAAAGGCATTCCGGTTAAAGTGACAGTCGTTGATATTAATAACTCAAAGTCTTATCAACTCACCGTGGGTGGCTTTAAAAATAAAGATAACGCGGCTTTGTATGCCGCTAAAATAAAAAAATCACTTAATATGAATGCCGTTTTAGTCAGGTAATATTGAGTGACAAGGCTATTGTGATTATGAGTAAACAAAAATTGGTTGTCGCCGTTTCCTCCAGGGCTTTATTTAACCTGGATGATTCTCATACGATATTTGAAACACAAGGCAAAGAGGCTTTTTGTAATTATCAGATTGAACATGAAGACGAAATCTTGGCACCCGGATACGGATTTTCTTTGGTTAAGAAATTGCTGGCGCTCAATGAGAGTTGCCTTGATGATCCTTTTGTTGAAATTATCCTGATGTCTCAAAATAGTGCTGATACAGGATTACGGATTTTTAATTCCATTGCCCATCATGGCTTGGCCATTACCCGCGCCGCATTTACCAGCGGCTCATCACCTTACCACTATATGTCTGCATTTGGAGCGCATTTGTTTTTATCAACTAATGCTGATGATGTTGTCAAGACACTGGATGCCGGCTTTGCAGCAGCGACCATTTTATGCGGCTCTTCATTGACCAAAACGTCCAGCCAGTTGCGGATAGCCTTCGATGGGGATTCTGTATTATTTTCGGATGCGTCAGAACGTATTTATCAACAGCGAGGCCTGGCCGTGTTTGCCGAAAATGAACGTCATGAAGCAAAAAATCCGTTGCCGGGCGGACCTTTTAAGGATTTTTTGGGGGCTTTGCATTATATTCAAACCCAGTTTGACTCTCAATCATCACCCATCAGGACTGCTTTGGTAACGGCACGCGCAGCCCCTGCCCATGAACGGGTGGTTAGAACATTGAGGGCTTGGGGTATTCGTATCGATGAAGCGCTATTTTTAGGCGGGATGTCAAAAGGCGCTTTTTTGAAAGCATTTGGCGCGGATATTTTCTTTGATGATCAAAGGGGGCATTGTGACTCTGCCGCTCAGCATGTCGCTGCAGCCCATGTGCCCCACGGCATTAGTAATGAGAATCTACTTAAAAGTTGAGTCTGACCAAGCGGGGTTATGCTGAGGTTTTTGAATGCGAGAATCGATTTTAAGGGGTTTGTTCCAAGTCGACAAGATACACATCTTCGATTAACTTTTTTTCTGCCTGAGTAAACTTAATTCGCGCGTATTTTTCACGACGATCAGGTAATCTTCGCTTATCCGTGCGTCTTTCTGTGCTGCGACGATTAAACTGTGGACAGTCGGCAGGGTGGTTGTTGATGGTTTTTAACCCTTCAAGTGAGCCAAATTCCTTGGTAATCTTGCGCCGTTCGGCTATGCGTTTTGTGGTTGATGATCGTCGAGGGCTTTGCCTTAAATCGATTATATACATTCTTTACTCCTGACTTTAAAAAGGGTCGATTAATTGACCCATTGTTAAATAATAGAAGATGTTTTTATAAAATACAAAATTGAGATGAAAAATAGCACACAGATAACACGGAGTTGACTGATATATACGGATAAGTGAAGTTTCTTAATCTCATGAAAAGCTGGTAGGGTGCGCATTGCGCACCACAACCATGGCAGCGTTTTTAGGTGTGCGATGCGCACCTCTAAAAATAAAATCCGTATAATCAGTGTTCTATAAACGACTTTAACGGTTTTTTGATAGCCAGTTAAAGTGACCTTGCCAGACGATGCAATGCTTCACTCCCATGATTAAACAACGGCCAGCCATCACCGGGTAGAACTGCTTTAATACCGGGGAAGTCGGCAATACGCTTGATTGAATGAATGGCCTTGTGTACATCAGTAAGTTTTGTTTCCGGCAACATACATAATTCACCCCCGAGTTGGCAACGAATTAAATCACCGGTTATCAGGGTTGTGTGCTCCAAAAGCAAAGCGAGTTCT
>CAIUYS010000547.1 GCA_903903365.1 uncultured Methylococcaceae bacterium | reverse complement strand
CCCAAAGCAATTCTAAAACCCTGATAAATCAACCAGATTGGCTAGATAATGTCTATGAGGGCGTGCCATGCGCGCCCTCATAGACATCAAGTTAAGACGTTTCACCACGAAGACACGAAGAACACGAAGATTTTTCTTTGGTTTTTCTTAGTGAACTTCGTGTCTTCGTGGTCTGTAATATCTTTAAGTTGATGCGTAAGGGGTTAGCGACCGACAAATCGAAGTGCCTGAAATCAACCTCTCATTTCTATATTTGTCATTGGTTGCAATGTATAAAGTACAATTCATAATAAGGCAAGTCGCAAAAAATAATCACTCATCTTATCGTTCCCACGCCGGAGCGTGGGAACTAGGCGGAACCGGGGGGTTATTTTCTGCGTACAGCCTAAGCCTTAAATTTACTGTTATAATTCTAGCTGTCAAAAATAAAGTAAATCAATTCACAGGTAAAGCTGGTTTTCGTTATCGCTAACTTGCAAGTATTGATCCATCAAATCAACCCAATCAGGATTTAATAAATGTTACCCAAAGTACCCCATTCAAAAAAGCTGCTTATTGTGGCTTTGATCAGTATGCTAACGGCTTGCGGCGGCTCTGAAGAAAGAAAAGCCAAGTACATGGAAGAAGGGAAGCAATTATTTACAGAGGGTGATTATAAAAAAGCGCAGTTGTCATTTAAAAACGTGCTGCAAATTGACCCCAAAGATATCGAAGCCCGTTATCAAATGGCTGAAGCCTTAAGCAAGTTGGGTGAACTTCAGCCTGCGGTGGGTCAATATCTGGCTGTAATCGGTGAAGACCCCAATCATCTGATGTCTCGCTTAAGAATGGGGCAAATTTATCTGATGGTCAATCAGGCTGATAATGCGGAAAAAATGGCGAAAGAAGTGCAGGCTATTGATCCCGAAAACGTTGAAGGCATGGTGTTGATGGCGGGCGTTTTTATCGCTAAAAACAACACGGATAGTGCAATAACCCAGCTTGAAGCGGTACTGAAAAAACAACCTGATGATGTTCAGGCCAATCTATTAATGGCCTCTCTTGATGCCAGAGCCGGAAGAAATGATCAGGCCATCAGCAGGTTGCTAAACACTAGTGAAAAAAATCCGACTAATATTTCGCCCGTTTTATTGCTTGCCAAGTTGTATACGGAAACAAAAGCACTGGACAAAGCGCAGCAAGCTCTTGAGTCGATTATTAAAATACAGCCAAAAGAACTCGAGAATCGTAAACGTCTGGCTTTATTTTTATTGGCAGGTAATCAACTCGATAATTCAGAAGCGGTATTGCGGCAAGCGGTTAAAGATTTGCCCGATGACGTTAATGCCAAGTCCATGTTGATTGATTTTTTGGTGGCTAAAAGAACACCGGAAATAGCGATAGCCGAATTGCTTCCGATGATTGAAGCAAGTCCGGAACAATATGATCTACGCTTTAAATTGACTGATTTGGAATTGACACAAAAGCATGTCGATAAAGCGGAGCAGGCCTTAAAAGAAGTGGTTGAGCTTGATAAGTTGGGGCCACAATCCATTAAAGCACGTAACGCGCTGGCCAAGTTGTATGTTGCCACTAAACGTAACGACGAAGCCAAGGCACTGGTTAAGCAAATTATTCAAGAAAACCCACGTGATTCTGATGCCTTATCGTTACGTGGCGAGTTTGCTTTGGCCGAGAAAAAAATTCCCGAAGCGATTGGTGATTTTAGAGCAGTATTGGTTGACCAACCTCAAAACATTAAAATACTTAAATTATTGAGTACCGCGCATTTAATGAACAAAGACCTTGTTTTGGCGCGTGAAAACATGGAAAAAATTGTCGAGATTGCCCCTAAAGATGAATCGGCCAGACTTGATTTGGCCAGTTTGCTACAGCAATCGGGCGAGACTGAACGGGCAGTGCAGCAAATTAATGAACTGAT
>CAIUYS010000546.1 GCA_903903365.1 uncultured Methylococcaceae bacterium | reverse complement strand
TGTTCATCGATTAAACGACAAAAATCCGCATAACCTTCTGCACTGTTGGTGCGCGTGGCATGTTGCAAGGTGCTGATGGTGGCTGGTGTCCAGGTATGCGCTTCTCCGCGTATGCGATAAGCATATTCGCCACCAATATCCAGCGAATTTTTATACAACGGCGCATGACCAAACGCTAACCTGTGACGGCGCAGGGTTTCTTCGCTAATTTCAGGCAAACCGGCTCCTTCAATCGTGCTGGTGGTGCCGGTAAAATAACGATCCAAAAACGGTTCAGACAAACCGATAGCGTTAAAAATTTGTGCGCCGCAATAAGACTGATAAGTCGAAATGCCCATTTTGGACATCACTTTTAACAAGCCCTTGGAAACCGCTTTGACATAACGCTTGTGCGCTTCGTACTCAGTCAGGTCGGGTATATCGTGGCAAAGCACTGAAAGGGTATCAAGCGCCAAATAAGGATTGACGGCTTCCGCACCATACGCCGCCAACAAGGCAAAATGATGAACTTCTCGCGCTTCGCCCGTTTCGACAACCAAGCCCACTTTGGTACGCAAACCTTCGCTGGTGAGATAGTGATGTACCGTAGAGGTTGCCAACAAGGCGGGAATGGCAACATGAGCCGCATCCAAATCACGATCAGACAGCGCCAAGATATTATTGCCTTCTTCGACAGCATTTTTTACCGCCAGACACAACTTATCAAGAGCACCTTCCATACCGCTTGCGCCTAAATCGGAAGGATAGCAAAGCGTAAAGGTTTTCGTCTTAAACGCACCACCCGAACGGGCTTCAATGCGACGAATTTTTTCCAAATCCTGATTGGTTAAAATAGGCTGCTCAACTTCCAGACGCTTATGTGTTCCACCCTCGTCCAACCCTAACAAGTTGGGGCGTGGACCAATAAGCGAAACCAAAGACATCACCAATTCTTCACGAATCGGGTCAATGGCCGGATTGGTGACTTGGGCAAAGCCTTGCTTAAAATAATCGTATAACAAACGCGGACGTTGCGACAGCACCGCCAATGCGGCATCAATCCCCATTGAACCGATAGCTTCCTGGCCTGTTTGCGCCATCGGTTTTAAGATAAATTCAATATCTTCACGGGTATAACCAAACGCTTGTTGCCGATCTAAAAGCGTGGCCGCATCCGGTGCCATCGCTGAAATTTCGGGGGGCAGTTTGGAGACTAAAATACGGGTTTTATCCAACCATTCAGAATACGGCAAGCGAGATGACAACTCCGCTTTTAACTCTGCGTCATCAATAATGCGGCCTTGCACGGTATCAATCATCAGCATTTTGCCAGGTTGCAAACGCCACTTTTTGATAATTTTATGCTGAGGTATATCCAGCACACCCATTTCCGATGCCATAATGACAAAATCGTCGTCCGTGACCAGGTAACGCGCAGGACGTAAACCATTTCTATCCAAGGTCGCACCTATCTGACGACCATCCGTAAAGGCAATTGCCGCCGGCCCGTCCCAAGGCTCCATAAGGGCTGCGTTATATTCATAAAACGCCCGCAATTTTTCATCCATTAAAACATTGCCCGTCCAGGCTTCGGGAATAAGCAGCATCATGGCATGGGCAAGTGTATAACCACCAGCCACCAATAATTCAACCGCATTATCAAAACAGGCAGAATCGGATTGTCCTTCGGCAATTAACGGCCACAATTTATGAACATCCTCGCCCAATACTTTGGACGCGATGGAATGACGACGCGCCGCCATGCCGTTCATATTACCCCGCAAGGTATTGATTTCGCCATTATGGGCAATCATACGGAAAGGATGGGCGCGATCCCAGGTCGGGAAGGTATTGGTGGAAAAACGCTGATGCACCAGCGCCAGCGCACTAACGATGCGCTCGTCATTCAAGTCGGGATAAAACGGACCCACCTGGTTTGCCAGCAACATGCCTTTGTAAACCAAAGTACGCGTCGATAACGAAGGCACATAAAAACAATGGCCATGGGTTAAATTTGAATCACGAACGGCGTTTTCGACTTGTTTGCGGATGACAAACAATTTGCGCTCAAAAGCATCCTGATCGGGGCAATCCACACCGCGCCCGATAAAAATCTGCCGGATAAAAGGCTCAACCAGCTTTGCCGATTCACCCAAGTCATGATTATCAACCGGCACATCACGCCAACCCAACAGCAGCGCATTTTCTTGTGCAATGATTTCAGTCAACAGGGTTTCGCAACGTGTCCGGTCAGAGGCATCGCGTGGCAAAAACACCATGCCTACCGCATAGTCTCCCTCAGTCGGTAGTGATAACCCTTGTTTTGCACACTCGGCACGTAAAAAAGCATCGGGCATTTGAATCAAGATTCCCGCACCATCACCCGCATAAGGATCGGCACCGACTGCGCCACGGTGGGTCAGGTTGGTCAATAAAGCCAAACCCTGCTTTACAATCGCATGGCTTTTATGACCTTTAATATGAACAATAAAACCGACCCCGCACGCATCATGTTCATGGCGTGGATCGTATAAACCTTGTCTGGCTGGTAACGTACTTTGACTCATGATCACCTCTAAAAGAATATTACAAAAGGGTTGCTATTTCCCTTTACAAACCCTCGTCCTGCACTCGGCTTCCATGAGAAGACACAATTGGGCAAAACCGTTAAATGATACGGATGACAAACAAGCCTGTCAGGTGATGTTTTACAACACTTATTAAACAATCGCAAGTATTCAAAAAACCGTTATACATTGGTTTAATCAGAAAACAGACAATGACTATAAAATTTAACAATAGATGCCGTGTAAATTTAACAGCAAACCGGTAATTAGCTACAACTAATTGAGGTATTTTTCTTAATCGTTTAATAAGTATGGTATCTTTCTGTGTATGTTGGATGCTTGAATTTATGGTCAATTAATTATGAAAGAAAAATTTGATGTGGTAATTGTAGGCGGTGGTATGGTTGGAGCCGCCGTTGCTTGTAGTCTGGGCGGCAGTTTATTAAAAGTTGCGGTTATCGAGAACTCGCCGCCTACGCCTTATACACCTGATCAACCGCATGATATGCGGGTTTCTGCGCTGAGTATCGCGTCTAAAAATATCCTTGAAACCGTAGGTGCTTGGGAGGGTGTCGTCAATCGACGCTTTTGCCCTTTCCGAAGGATGCGTGTTTGGGAAACGGCAGGTGATACTGAATTTTGCAGTGATGATATTAATTATCCTGAACTGGGTTACATCGTAGAAAATCGGGTGACTCAATTGGCGTTATTGGAGCGCCTGCAGGCATTTGATAATATTGAATTAATTTGTCCGGTCAGTATTAAAAAAATCAATTACGTTGCCGGAAAACCCGGCGAAGTAGAACTGGAAGACGGACGAATCTTGTCTGCAAACGTTCTGGTTGCAGCCGATGGCGGTCAGTCCCGAGTCCGGCAAACGGTAGGTTTGGGTGTGACCAGTTGGGATTATAAACAACATGCCCTGGTGATTTATATTGAAACGGCTTATGGGCAACAGGATATAACTTGGCAACGCTTTTTGCCTAGCGGCCCGCAGGCCTTTTTACCGTTGACCGGACATTATGGCTCCATCGTCTGGTACAACTCACCTGATGAAGTCAATCGATTAAAGACCTTATCATTTGAAGCATTAAAAGACGAACTGGTGGCCGCGTTTCCTGATTGTCTGGGCCAAGTAAACAACGTGCTGGGCGTGGCAAGCTTTCCTCTTAAACGACAACATGCACAGAGCTATGTCAAACCCGGTGTCGTTCTGGTGGGTGACGCAGCGCACATGATTAATCCTCTGGCAGGACAAGGGGTTAATATTGGTTTGCTGGACGCCGCTGCCTTGGGTGAAGTATTACTTGAAGCCGCAAAAGAAGGACTTGATCTCGGCAGTTTAACCGTTTTAAAGCGCTATGAAAAAATGCGTCGCAATGAAAACCTGAAAATGATGACCGTCATGGATATTTTTTATCAGGTATTCAGTAATGAAGTATTACCCCTAAAATTGATACGCAATTTCGGCTTGGGACTGGCTGAACGCATCTTGCCCGCTAAAAACAAAGTCATGCGCAGTGCGATGGGCTTGGAAGGCAAATTGCCCAAACTGGCACGGGGCGAGCGGATTATTTAGTTTTCACTGGTTTATCACTACAAAGGACACGATGTTTTTTTCTTCGTATTTTTGTGGTGATAATTCATTTTATGTGATGCCGTTGATTCTGTAAAAATAACTTTGATTCTGTATCTATAGTTACTGCCAAAGTGGGTTGACGTACCAAACACGCAAGTTTTTGTCTGTTAGTGACCCAGCAGCAACTTAACTTTTTCAGCGGCCTGTTCACAATCAATCGCTGTTTTTTCAACGCGTCGGCTCAACAAAATCCCGGTGCTTAAGCCTTCACTTTCACGAGAAGCGTACTCATTAAGAGGGCCACAGGCTTGCTGCATGTGTTGCTCGGCCTCTAATAAATCATCATGATTACTGACATCAGTTTCCAGAAATTCCATAATCTCGCTGGTCAGGCTATTTTGCAATTTAAACACGCGCTCCACATAACGCGTAAATTCTTCTTTACTCTGGCCTTTTGTGCCATAGCTTCCCAAAAAAGGAGTACCGCAACCTGACAACAGTAGCGTAACAGATATCAGCATTAAGCCTGGAAAATTAACCCAATTTGGATTCCTTACTGTCATTTTAGTCCTGCATAAGGATTCAATTAAAATCATAATATACTATATATCAAGTTTAGCGGGACACGAAAAAACAAC
>CAIUYS010000545.1 GCA_903903365.1 uncultured Methylococcaceae bacterium | reverse complement strand
GCACCTAAAACCGCATCTACTAAACGGTTTTTTTACACCACAATCTGGAATCATTTTCTATCCGGTGCCTATTGGGTTTCTACTCTGGCATGGTTGTGGTGCGCGATGCGCACCCTACTATTCAGCTAAACAGTGGCATTGCGAAACCTGGAGGGTGTTATTTATTACGAGTTGCCTTACTAAAAGCCCATTCCTGTCTAACTTTATAATTAACACCGTCGGGTTCACTGCACGATGCAGCCAAAACAAAGGCTTCAACACGCCAAACAATCGGCTCAATAGTTATATCCGGTAAATATTGGGCATGTCTGGCCAGGGTAATATGGGGTAAATAAGGTCGGGTATCCGTTTGCAAACCGCAACTGGAAACTTCCCTGCTCAACGCAGCGACCAACAACCCCGCCTCATCAGGCGTATGGGAACAGGTAAGACATAAAATCTTGGGTTTACTCCAATAACTGAGCTGGTCAAACGTCAACACAAAAGGTTTGGCTAAAATCTCCCTGACACTGTATTTAAGCAATAACTCTGAGGCACCATCAACAGACCCTAAAAAAACCAGCGTTGCATGAAGATTATGCGCCTGTACCGGCTTGAATCCTTTAGCTTCTATGGATTGATTTAAGCGCACCAGATTTAACCTGGTTTGCTGGTCAGGCCAAAGGGCAAAAAATAATCGTGACGATTCAGGATGATTTGTCATTACTCACACCCGTCATTTAAAATTAATCGGTTCATAGCCAAACCTCTTTAGCTGCTGCCTATAAAAACAGCTAAAGCGGTTTTACTCCAAACGAAAATTTTTTAAAAAACGGGAGTGCAACCGCTTCAGCTGTTGCGAGTAAAAACAGTGTCTTTTAGCCTTTAACCTTTAACCTTTAACCTTTAGCCTTTAGCCTTTAGCCTTTCGCCTTTCGCCTTACCCAACAACCCACTATTTTCTCCAAAATTCCGGCACGAACAAAATAACGATGGAGAATATTTGTACGCGCCCTAGCAGCATGGCAAAAGTGCATACCGCTTTTTGATAATCACTTAGACTGGCATAACTACCCGCCGGTCCCACTTCATTTAATCCGGGCCCTGCGTTATTAAAGCAAGCAATAATGGCAGAAAAAGAGGTTATAAAATCCAGACCGCTCAGTAGCAACGCAAATATAAGAATAACAATACTTATAAAATACAGAAAAATAAACCCGGTCACTGAGTTAATAATGTCATTTTTAACGATCATATCCCCTATTTTTAATGGCCGAACCGCAAAAGGATGAATAAATTTAAACATCTCCAAGCGTGCCTGCTTCATTAAAATAATGGTTCTAATCATGCGAATACCGCCACCGGTAGAGCCGGAAGAGGCTGACAGACAACTCAGAAACAACATCCACATTGGCACAAAAATAGGCCACTTATTGAAGTCTTGATTGGCAAAGCCGCAGTCAGTGGCAATAGTGACTAAATTGAAGGTTGCGTAACGCAAGGCAGTAAAAAAATCCGGATACGTACCGGCACGCCAAAGCACCCCTGCGGCTAAAACACAACTTCCCAAAACCAGTATAAGAAAAGCCCTTGCTTCTCTGTCGTCAAAATAGGGATTAAATGATTTTTTTCGTAACGCTACAAAATGGGTGGCAAAATTAATAGCCGCCAACAACTGAAAAATGGTGAGTACCACCTCAATAGATAGCGAATTAAAAAATCCGGCACTGGCATCATGCGTAGAAAATCCGCCCAGACTCATCGCAGAAAACGCATGGCAAATGGCATCGAACCACGTCATCCCCGCCAAGCGTAAAGCAATAATACAGGCCACCGTAATCCCCGCATAAACCATCCATAAGGCTTTTGCGGTTTGCGCTATACGAGGCGGCAAGTCTGATTCTTTAACGGTTCCCGGCGACTCCGCTTTATACAGCTGCATACCGCCGATACCCAGAATTGGCAAAATGGCGACGGCAAAAATAATGATGCCCATTCCCGCAATCCAACACAACTCATGCCGCCAAAGGTTAATCGACATCGGTAGATAATCAATACCCGTAAAAATAGTTGCGCCCGTTGTCGTAAGACCCGAAACCGTCTCAAAATAAGCATCATTAAAGCTAAGTGCCGGCATATAAATCAGCAGCGGGATAGTACAAAACACCGGTATTAATGACCAGGTGAGAGCCACCAGTAAAAAACCTGCTTGTCGCGATACCTTTTTGGGCGTTCGCAACGTCGGAAAAAACATTAATGCTCCCAGTAATAAGGTAAAAAAAGTGCCATCGAAGAAAGCGTCAGTGGCGCCGTCATTGGCTATTTTTGAAGTTATCAGGCAAGTGCTCATCAGGCCACTAAAGCCCATGGTAACCAGTCCCAAAATATGAACTATAGTAAGGATGACATTCATGAAGGCATTTAAATTTTATGCAGTATCAAAAAAACGAAGGGCTTAATATGAAACACAAGGTCTGTGCTTGTCCATCTTGCATTTTTAGGGTATTAAGGCAATCGGTTGAAAGATTTTCTCAATATTACTGACGAGCTTTTTTTCCATCGCAAACATCACCACATGATCGTTTTCAGCAAATATAGTGTCATGATGTATCGGAATAACCTGGCCATTGCGAATCAAAGCGCCCATCACAATACCGGCTGGAAAATTGATTGTATCAACACGGCGACCGACGACAGATTCACCATTATTATTGTCATGTGCAAT
>CAIUYS010000544.1 GCA_903903365.1 uncultured Methylococcaceae bacterium | reverse complement strand
GCTTCTACAGTTTTGTAGAAGTAGAAATATAAAAACTGTAGAAGCAAAGTAAAGTTTTCGGCCCCTTAGCTCATGCTTGGTTAGAGCAGCGGACTCATAAAAAATTGTGCCATATCTTTGGAAACGGGATATGGGATGGTGTCAAATTCGGTGAAACCTGACGGCAGAAATGCACAAGGCAATGCCGAGCGAAGCTTAATAGAAATATTAGGAACGTGTAGAGACTTGACGGCACCCACCTAAAGCGCAAGCCATGGTGAAGACAAAGTCCAGGGAGTGGTGAAAGCCACACAAACCAGAATCCGTTGGTACTGTGTTCGACTCACAGAGGGGCCACCAAAATAGATAACCTCAGCTAGAAATAGCTGGGGTTTTTTCTTTTAGATCACGCTATTATGTCTCTGACGCACATTTGCCGATAAAAGGATAAGTGAATTGGATCTACCTTAAAGCAGACGCTGGATTTAAGTGCTTCCGACCCATAGGGGACATTCACCTTCTTTAAAATAAAAGACTCTTGGGACCATCATGCCAATTATATTGACGTATAGTCAGAATTGGGTCAGAGTTGGTATGCTTTTCGAAACCATTTAACTTAAGGATAAAAATATGAATAAATCTGAATTGATTGATGCAATTGCTGCAAGTGCTGACCTTAGTAAATCCGCCGCTGGTCGTGTAGTTGATGCAACAACAGCTGCAATCACAGCTGCACTTAAAAAGGGTGACTCAGTAACTTTAGTTGGCTTCGGTACATTTAAAGTATCTAGTCGTGCTGCTCGCGTTGGCCGTAATCCACGTACTGGTGCTGAATTAAAAATTGCTGCTCGTAAGGCTCCTGGTTTCTCAGCTGGTAAAACATTGAAGGATGCAGTTAATTAATTAACCATCATGCATTTCTAATAAAAGGGGGCCTAGCGCTGCCTTTTATTGGCTTACTCAGCAAGTTTAAAAAATATCAGAAGTACAACATCTACTAATACTAGGGATAAATATTAAGATTCACATTTGCCCACAAATCTTACAAATCCCCTTTAATCATATTAAGGGACGATTAGATTAACTATAGTGCGACGCGACAAATAGCGGCTCAATAGAAAAACAAACAACACAATTGCAATCACAGTGAAACCTACTGCCAGCTCTCGCCCTTCTTGCCATGCGGAAAATTGCGGTAGAAGGTGCCGGGACAAGCCTAATCCAGCTACTGTTAAACTAAGTAGTGCCACAGTCATACCCATCAAGCGTGAAGCATTAAGTGCTGTGGCATCAGCACGTTTTAGTAAATGCGAAATCCATAAACCATTGGCGGCGTCTGTTAGCATCATACCGAGCACAAAGAACACTGCTGGCAATAAAGCGTAAAACATACCGCCGTGTTGTGCAGCGGCAGCTGAAAAAAGTAAAGCTTGGGTAATCGTATCAAACGAAAGTGCAAATAAAGCACCAACTAACGCAACCATTATAGGGTGATTTGCAGACCTCAAACGCCCTAACCAACGGCCTTTTATTCCAACTAATTGCACCATTTCATGCTTTGGCGTGGTAAATACTGCATGTAAATTAAGCGCGCCTAACAGCAACAAAAAAAATGCGGATACCCAAGCACCTAGTGCGTCCATCCAGCTTGGCACTATAGCGTGACTAAACAGTAAACCAGCAGTGATTGCCACCACAAAAACTACTGCGCCATGTCCTAGTGAAAACAATAAACCACAAATACGCGCTAATTTTATACGTTTAGCTGCCAGATTAAAACGAGTCAGCCCATCAATAGTTGCGAGATGATCAGCATCCAACCCGTGCTTTGCACCTAAGATGAATGCAAGCGCAATTATTGGTATTAAAACGTGGTTCATAAGTGCCCCGTATGAAGTTTACATATATCTTCTTAACAAGAATCGTGCCAAATAATTTTACGGCAATAAATCAATGCTTGATATATATAACCGACTAATTATTAAATGAAAAATATAACGCCTTAAAGTTGCCATTCACTCACATCATGCAAGTTAGTAATTTTATCTTACCAACATTACGTGCGAATCGAAAAGATACTTTCCACTTTGTAACATCTACCTAATATGCGACTGGTAAACGTAAGACAAACTCCGCTCCACCATCAACATGATTAGCCACAGTAAGTTGCCCACCGTGGCGTTCAACAATGCCATAACTAATAGACAACCCTAGTCCAGTACCTTTACCTATAGGCTTAGTGGTGTAAAAAGGATCAAAAATCTTATCCATGGCATCTTCAGCAATGCCATGGCCATTGTCGAGAAAAGTAACTGTTATTTCACCCTCTTTTTGCCAAGCTTGTATTTTTAGTGTTTGAGTAGGTTGCCCTTCAGTGGCATCAGCAGCATTTTGTACAAGATTAATAATCACTTGTTGCATTTGCCCTGGAGATCCTATTACTGGGAGCAACTCTGCAAGCGTTACATCCACATGAAATGTGCGTGAAGTAGCACGAGTTACCCAATGTACGGAACGTTCAATGATTTCGACTAGGTTAAATTCTATATTTTCATTACGGTCAGCTGCTGAAAAACGCTTAAGTCCATCTACAATATCGCGCGTACGCTCTGCACCTTCAATCGTGCCATCTAACAATGGCGCTAAATCTTCTATTATCCGATCGATATGTAAATCAGTACGTAAAGAAGCTAATGCTTCATGACTCTCCCCAGCATGCACTGCTTCTAAGTAACGTTTAAGCCTAGGTGCATAGCGTCGCATGGCATGTACATTACCAAGCACAAAACTAATTGGATTATTAAGCTCATGTGCCACGCCTGCTACAAGGCGACCTAAAGAAGCCATTTTTTCTGATTGTAGTAATTGTTGTTGGGTACACTTAAGTTGCTCATGCGCCTCTCGTAGCGCATGATAAGCCCGCCTCAGTTCACCTACTGGGCGGCCAGTAACTACTACGCCAAGCAATTTACCAACACCCGATAGGCGTGGTGTGAAGTTAAGTGCCACAGGTGCAGAGTCGCCTAGACCTGTGGTAAATTGTAGCTCAATGTCATTTGCTGCTTGACTGGCTAGTTGATTAAGCACCCGCTCTACTGCTGCTTTTGAGTTTGCATCGGCAAACAGATTTGCCAATCTTTCGCCTTTAAGTATGTTTTCATGTTGGCCCGTAAATGCAACTATCGCGTGATTGACTTCTTCAATCACACCATGACGATCACATACCAGCAATAAATCTGACATTGAAGTCAGTACGCTAAAGATGAATTGCTGAGACTCTTCTAATGCAGCATTTTTTTGCTCTAGTGCGACTTCATATTGTAGCAACTCATTGTAAACCTCATCCATCTTATGAATAACCTCTATCCAAATATCTTCAGATAGGGCCTCTGATAACGATGCTTGAGATAGCAAGTCGTTAAGGGGAGTCTTGTTCTGTTGCATCAATACACCATCAAGTTTTAGGATGACTGTGGCTGTGCTGGTGATGTTCTTCAACATCAACTGGCACTAAATTAAGTTGCCCATGCCGCACACCACACTCTGCTGTAATAGCATCAGCGAACCGTCTCACCACTTCTGTTTTACCTCGCAAAATAGCAGTTTCTAGGCAATTATCATGATCTAGATGTACATGCGTTGAAGCTACGACCAAATCATGATGCTGATGCTGAATTTCTATCAAGCGCTCTGCCAGATCACGCTCATGGTGATTGTAAACATAAGATAAACTTGCCACGCAAAAAGGTGCTTGTGCATTTTGGATGCGCAAACTATTAAGCCTACTACGCAATAAATCTCGTACCGCTTCTGAGCGATTCTTATATCCTCGCTCACGAATCAACCCATCAAACTCTATGGCTAAATGTTCATCAAGAGAAATAGTAAAACGTTCCACCGTTAGATCCTCACTAATGCACCGTACACACCATGCATGGGTCAAATGAACGTACCACATGTTGCACAGCCACAGGCACCTCACCTTCCGCCAAAACACCGACTAGAGCATGCTCTAATGCGCCTGGGTTTCCTGCGGCATCACGTGGTGAGAAATTCCAAGTAGTAGGCGCTACGATCTGATAGTTGTGAATTTTGCCTTCACGCACATCCAGCCAGTGCCCTAGACTGCCACGTGCAGCTTCAATCAGGCCAACACCAGAAGCATGCTCTAACGGCTTAACAGGAAAGCAAAATGGTTCACCCGGTTTAATTTTACACAGCCAGCTTTCCATAGCAGGTAGCACTAAAGCAATTTCCAACATTCTTGCTACCACTCGCGCTGTAACACTACCACCATGCCGCGTAATCAAATCATGTGCAAGCGGGTGTCCTGCAACTATTTGCCTTGCCAATGCGCCCGTTTCCAGTACACGCCCCCCTAATCTTGGCGCCTTACACCATGAATATGCGCCAGCTTTATTTAGCTGAGGTAAGGTGTGGCCTCTAGCTGGCGGCAATGCAGAATTACCTTCCATCCAACTATGTGAGACATCTTCACTGATAGATGAAATATCAAGCTGCTTTAACCCACCATCCCACACCCCAGGTGCAAACAAACTTGTTATGCTATCAGGGTAAGCACCAACACTCATAAAACGATCCGTCGCCCGCCCTAACTTATGTAGATCTAAATCATAAGCCATTGTGAGGAAACGTGGAAAATCAGCCTTGGTCGCACGCGATTCCATCCAGCCCAATAAGGCAGCTTCTGAATCTAATGCTGCTACTACCTCCAGCTTATCGCCAAACAAAGTACGCTCCAAAAATACCCTAAACTCTCTCAGCAATATTGCTAAGCGCAATTTCTCAGCATCTTCTAACGGGCGTGAAGAACCACCGGGCTGTAGCGATAATGTATGTGGCCATTTGCCCGCCAGATAGCCCATCACATGCATAAATTTGGCGCGTGCCGGTAATACATCTGCCATAGCACTTCCCGTGACAGCCTTGAAACGTGCTTGTGCATCGACACACCACTGTCGCCCTTGATAAGTTTCGCGAGCGAAATCTGGCATAAAGAATAAGTAAAAATGACTTAAGTGGTCGGCTAAATTCTCCGCAGCTAAGGTAAGATTTGCTGCTAAGCGACCATTTTCCGGCGCTTGTAATCCCATAGCTTGCGCCAAAGCCTGAGCTGATGCTGCAGATTGTGCTACAGAACATATACCACAAATACGCGGCACGTAAACCAAGGCATCCATGGGATGTTTGCCTTGCAATATCTGCTCGAATCCTCGATACATTGGAGAATTGACGTAAGCGGCGCTCACTCGTCCATCAGCAATTTCAATTGTGACTTCTAAGTCACCTTCGACTCGATTAAATGGGCCAATAACTCGACGAGTACTCATTTTCTATGTACTCTTTTTACGGTCGGAGCAACAACTTGATGGTCTGCTTGCGCATTTTCTTTTACCCGTTTTGGTGTAGCTGACTTAGATAAAGCCGCTAGTGCTACAAACCAAGCTTTAGGCATATCTGCAGGCAAGCCGATGGGTATACCTGCAATTTTAGGAGTTTCCAAGAAAGGATGTCCCGGTTCCTCAAAACCAGGATCCGTACATGCAATGCAAGTATAACCACCGCGTGTACACGACCCCTCACCATTCCATAGACGAATATTGCAGTCAGCATGTGCCTGAGTGCCTTTGCAACCTAGATTCTCCATTAAACAGCCTAGGTCAGATGGTTTGTGGGCGCTGGCTTTAAATTCGTAATATTCGTTACGCGTACAGCCGTGATGCACTAAATGATCCGCATATAAGCGTGGGCGTTGAAAAGCATCCAGCATAGATTCCGTCAACAATCCAGAACTTATCGCAGCTAACGTTTCAATCACCCAGTTAGGGTGAGTAGGACAACCAGCGATGTTTATCACTGGTAACCCTGACTGTGCGCGATAGTCATTACCTAATAAGCCACCTAAAGTATCCACATCAAATTGTAGTCCGCATGCATCTGTTGGGTTGCAGCCACCCGCCGTTATACCACCAAATGCCGCACAACTGCCTACCGCAACAGTAAAACGCGAAACTTGCGCTAACCGTTTAACCAGATTCATCATTGTTTCACCAGTTGTAGTACGGTGATAACCACCAGTCGCATATGGACCCTGCAATACAGCACCTTCTAAACATAGAATGTCCAGCTGGGTAGAACCATTCAGACAATCATCGATTATTTTTTTTGCTTCATCTGCACTCTGCTCAGATAAAGAAGGATGCCAAATTAAGTGAATACCAAAACCAGCCAAAGTATCAAACAAATGACTGTAATCGGCATTTAACAGTGATAGTGTGCATCCACCACAACCACCAGATTGAAGCCAAAGTAAGTTAAGAGGCTTGCTCATATTTTTTTATCTAACCCATAACGCGACAATTTACTGCGTAATCCAACGCGAGATAAACCTAACTCAGTTGCTGCTCGTGTTTTGTTCCATCGATGCCGAATTAATGCTTCACGAAGCACGAGTGCTTCTAAAGCCTCCATACGATCCTTGAGACTGCCATCCAAGCCAGATAGTACGCTCATATCTGAAGCATCCTCTTCTGGTGCTGCCTGTAGCACACGAGGACTAAATAGATGTGCGCCAATAAGCGGTCCATCGGCAAGCATTAAAGAACGAAGGATTTCATTGTGAAGTTCTCGCACATTACCCGGCCAATGATAACGCGTAAGACAATCTAACGCTTCAGGTGTAAAGCCTGCGTGTTCCTTGCCCATGCTCAGCGCAGCCGAGCCAAGCAAATCGAATGCAATTAAGGGTATATCCATCTTGCGATCACGTAATGCAGGTACTGGTAATACGAACTGCGTAAGCCGATAGTAAAGATCTTCGCGGAAACGTTTTTGTCTTACTTCTTCCTCAAGATTACGATTGGTGGCAGAAATAATACGTACATCAACCCTGCGCGACCTTGAACTACCGACTGGGCGAATCTCACCTTCCTGCAACACTCGCAATAATTTGACCTGAAAAGCAGCAGAAGTATCTCCAATTTCATCCAGAAAAATAGTGCCCCCATCTGCTTGCTCAAACAGCCCAATTCGATCTTCAAAAGCCCCTGTAAAACTTCCGCGTTTGTGACCAAATAACTCCGATTCCAACAGCGTATCAGACATTGCGCCACAATTCTCAATCACAAAAGCACGCCCAGCACGTGGACTAGAATAATGGATAGCTCGACCAAGCAATTCCTTCCCCGTGCCAGATTCGCCAGCAATATGCACAGCAATATCACAACATGCGACACGCCCAGCTAGGTCGATTACATGATTTAACGGACTAGCTGCAGCACGAGTGATTCGTGAGAATTCGAAATGATTACGCAATCTTTCTCGCGTATCATCTACACGTCGGCGCAATACAGGTTCAGCCGTGCGCAATTCTAAATTCATGCGTTGCGTCTGCTGTTGCAAATCATATAATTGGGCAGCAGCACGCACCGTCAATAGTAAAGATTCTGGGTGCCATGGCTTTAATATGTACTGGTAAATTCCGGCATTATTAATGCCAGAAATCATATCTTCAACCTCGGTATAACCAGAAATAATAATACGCACGACGTCTGGCCAACGCTCACGAACTTCTTTTAGAAATTCAATACCTGTTGTTTCAGGCATACGCTGATCACTTAGTACCACCTGCACAAACTCACGCTCCATCACCGCTTTACCTTCAGCGGCGCTTGATACAGTCAGTACAATAAACTCTTCTTCCAATGTACGGCGCAACGCCTCCTGTGAACGAACTTCATCGTCGATTACTAATACTGTTGCTTGAGAAGCCATGTTTAACAAATCCTCGGCAATTGTTCACCTGCAAGCCAATCAACCATTCGTCGACCACCTAATTTTGTCACCATTTGCACAAAATGATGAGTATCTTCTAGCACTTCACCAATGACGGCAGTTTGAACGCCAAGTGGATGTTCGTGCATTACTTGTAATAGCTTTTCAACATCTTGAGGGGCGCAAATGGCAATTAATTTGCCCTCGTTGGCAACATATAGCGGGTCTAGGCCAATAAATTCACAAGCAGCCTCCACTGCCGCGTTCACAGGAATAGTAGCTTCTTGTAATAGCATGCCAACCCCAGACTGTTTCGCAATTTCGTTAAGCGTAGTAGCAAGGCCTCCACGGGTAGGGTCACGCAATGTCTTAATAACCGCTCCACAGTTTAACATTGCTGAAACTAAACCATGAAGGGCGGCAGTATCTGAAATAATAGGAGTGTCAAATGTCATGCCTTCTCGTTGAGTCATAATTGCCATGCCATGATCCCCGATCGTGCCTGATAATAAGATTTTATCTCCAGGCCTTGCCAAATCACCAGAAAGCATCAGTCCATCCCGCACAACACCGATACCAGTAGTTGTAATAAAAACACCGTCACCCTTACCTTTTTCAACCACTTTGGTGTCACCTGTGACAATGGGGACGCCCGCTTCTATAGAAGCCTTAGCCATACTAGCAACAATGCGCTGAAGATCAACTAAAGGAAAACCTTCCTCTAAAATAAATGAAGCCGCTAAATAAAGTGGTTGCGCACCCATCATAGCAACATCATTGATAGTTCCGTGGACAGCAAGACAACCAATGTCACCCCCAGCAAAAAATAAAGGTGACACTACATGACTATCAGTAGCCATCACAAGTTGTCCTTTTATAGATGGCAACAATGCGCCATCGTTGCCTTGCGACAAGTATTCATTATTAAATGCTTGAGAAAATAATTCCTCAATTAATTGCGCCATTGAGCGGCCACCGCTGCCGTGACTCATATCAACGCAACCATGCTTGATATCTAAGGATCTTGTATAAGATTTCTTCATTAGCTAAGAGCCTCGGCTACGATAGGAATCTGACGAAAACGACCGTAAGTATAGTGTGCGGCACAAGCACCTTCTGAGGAAACCATGCACGAGCCAACAGGATTATCTGGGGTACAGCCGATCGCAAAAATACGGCAGTCTTGTGGACGTTTTTCACCGCGTAAAATTGCACCACATTCGCATGCTTTGTTATCTGCTACTGGCACATAATCAACGTTAAATTTCAGTTCCGCATCAAAAGAAAAGTACTTGCTACGCAATTTTAATGCACTATCTGGCACACTGCCCAAGCCTCGCCACTCAAAGCTATCGCGCAATTCAAATACTTCATCAACAATATGTTGAGCTTTGAGATTGCCTTCACGCGTTACGGCACGAGTGAATTCATTTTCAACTTCTGCCCGACCATCATTGACTTGGCGTATCAACATCAATATCGCTTGCATCACATCCAAAGGCTCAAAACCAGCAATGACGACTGGCTTATTGTAATCATCCGCAAAGGGCTCGTATGGTTTACTGCCTATCACCGTCGATACGTGTGCAGGACCTACGAAACCATTAAGCGGAACAGTCTTACCACCTTCCACTGATAAAATAGCGTGCATCGCCGCTGGCGTAAGCACGTGATAACACAAGATACTAAAATTATTCAAATTTTCAGCTGCCGCTTGCTGAATAGCCACTGCAGTGGGTGGCGTAGTAGTTTCAAATCCAATCGCGAGAAATACAACTTCACGTTCAGGATTGTCACGAGCAACTTTTAAGGCATCCTGTGTTGAATACACCATGCGCACATCAGCACCACGCGCTTTAGCTTTGAGTAATGACAGACCGCCAGAAGCTGGCACGCGTAAGGTATCAGCATAAGTACAGAGGATAACGCTGTATTCCAGCGCAAGACGAATAGCCTGATCAACTCGTCCAATAGGCAACACGCATACAGGACAACCAGGGCCGTGAATCATACGTACATTGGCTGGCAGCAAGTCAGTAATGCCATAACGCGATATAGCGTGAGTATGCCCACCACAAAACTCCATCAAGTTATACCCTGACACTGCAGTAGCTTCTTGTGCAATATTCGCTGAAATAATTTTAGCCAGCTCGCCATCACGGAATTCGTCAACGTATTTCACGTGCCACTCTCCATTAATTCAGCGCGTAATTCATCTAACTGCCCCATTTCCGCAAAGGCCGCTAATGTTTGTTTCGCTTCATCTTCATCAAGTTTTTGTAAAGCGTAGCCGACATGCACAATCACGTAATCTCCAACGGAAACCTCATCTAATAAGGCCAGTGAAATCTCCTTGCGCACACCACCTAAATTGACGATAGCATTGCCAGAATCGTTAAGTTCTTCAATCCTTGCAGGGATAGCAAGACACATAAATTAGCTTCCTTTCATTTTATTGATAGCGACCCAAGCCTGTCCTATGGAAATTCCGCCATCATTGGGTGGAACCTGCCGTGCTGTTATAACGCGCAAGCCCTGAGCTTTAAGATTGTCCGTGAGCATTTGTGTTAGCACTTGATTAAGAAAGCAGCCCCCGCCTAACGCAATACATCGAACATCATGCTTCTGTGTTGCATGCGCCACCCAAGCAGCAAGACCGTCAGCAAGTGTGGCGTGAAATAACGCTGCACCGTAGGTAGTACTATCACAATCGGCTAAGACGGCAAGGAGTAACTGAAAATCCAATACACCATTCTTGTTTATTTTATATCCGTTTGATAAGGGTTTTGCATTGCCATGATGCTTAGCCAAACCCTCTAATAGCATTGCGGCTTGTCCTTCGTAAGATTGCATTTCTATAATGCCCAGCAATCCAGCAGCTGAATCAAACAAACGACCTGTGCTTGATGTGGTAGCGCAATTCAAATCACGCTGCAACATTGACAAGACAGTTTGCGCGCCTGACTGAGTCGAAAAACGTTGTGGAATTTCACTGCCACGACCCAATGCAAACAATACAGAAGCTGCCATACGCCATGGCGCCCGCGCAGCATGATCCCCACCTGGCATAGCGAGTGGCGCCAAATGCCCTATACGATGAAATTCTGCACCATTGACTAACATTAATTCGCCACCCCATGCCTCACCATCATTGCCAACCCCTACACCATCTAATGCCAACCCTATTACAGATTCGGTAATATTATGTTCTGCACACACCGCAGCAATATGAGCGTGATGATGTTGTACTGGGATGATAGGTAGACTATGTTCGACGGCAAAGCTTTGTGCAAACTGAGTACTAAAAAAATCCGGATGCAAGTCATGCGCCACTGCCTGAGGTTGCACTTCTAAAATGTCGCATAGATGGGCTACGGTATCTTCTAGCATCAGTCGTGTGGTGGCGTGGTCGAGATCTCCGATATGTTGCGAGACAAAAGCCTCATCATCCCGTGTCACGCATACGGTATTTTTCAGCCATGCGCCACAGGCTAAGATGCTTGGTCCAGTAAATGGCAATTTGATGCGACGCGGAACAAACCCACGTGCACGCCTTATAAAAGCAGGCGCATCACCCTGCCAACGCATCACACTATCATCGCAACGGTGAAGAATGTCACGATTATGGGTTAAAAAGGCGTTTGCCAAACCGTTAAGATGTGTTTTCGCTTCGGCATCATCTTTCACTAGAGGTTCACCACCAGGATTAGCACTCGTCATGACCAATGCTAATTCTGTCAAACTTTCTAGCCATGCTGTGCCTGCAGGCTTACCCAACAATTCATGAAATAGCAAATAGTGTAATGGTGTGCTAGGAAGCATAAGCCCTATATGTGATAAACCTGGGGCTATTCCTGACAACTGCGCATCACAGTCTGTTGATTTATTTAACAAAACAATAGGCCGCTCAGTCGAATGTAGTAATGATGCTTCATTCTCAGATAAATGAGCATATTGTCGCGCAGAAGCCACATTTAATATCATCACTGCGAAAGGCTTTTCTTCTCGTCGCTTAGCGTTACGTAGCTTTTCAATCGGCTTCGCATTATGTGCATCGCATACTAAATGAAAGCCCCCTAACCCTTTTACTGCAAGCACTTGGCCAGATTGAATGTACGCAACAGAATCCGCAAGTGGATTATTCGTTTCTAAAACGTTACCACCGGAATCCATGAGTTGTAATTGTGGGCCACATTCAGAACATGCATTAGGCTGTGCATGGAAACGGCGATCAATTGGTTGATCGTATTCTGACTGACAAGCTGGACACAAAGTGAATCCTGCCATACTGGTATTCACGCGATCATAAGGTAAATGCTTGGTAATGGTATAACGAGGACCACAGTGAGTACAGTTAATAAAAGGATATAGATAACGTCGATTATGTGATTCAAAAAGCTCCTTGAGGCAGTCTGAACAAACTACTGCATCCGGTGTAATACCAGTCTGTATTTTTCCTGCTTGGCTAGCTAATATATTAAAACCATGGAAGCCACATGTGGGTTGTGCTAAATCGAGCAAAACCTGTTCCACTCGTGATAATGCAGGAGGCTCAGTTTCCAATCGCTCAACTAAATTCATTACAAGATTTTTTGAGCCTTCTAGCGCTATCTCAACACCTGCCCCATCATTTCGAACCCAGCCAGATAAACCTAACTCACGCGCCAATTGATGTACAAATGGGCGAAAGCCGACACCTTGCACTTGGCCTTGAACGCGTATCTGAGCGTGCACGATAGAATTCATAAAATCATTCAGGCCTAGGCCACTGTCTGCCTTACATTTAGTTCAGTCCTGCTGTGTTGATGTATCGGTGATTTTCCCTGTTGCTTTACAAGAATGGCTTTGCGCTGACACTCAATCCACGCCAACCATTCATCAATACCTTCGCCCGTAGTAGCGGAAACTCGAATAATTTCAATCATTGGATTAACGCGGCGTGCATTTTCTTCAGCAAGATCAACATCAAAATTCAAATGAGGAAGTAAATCACATTTGTTAAGCAACATTAAACGTGCGGCTTGAAACATATCTGGATATTTCAGTGGTTTATCCTCACCTTCAGTCACAGATAGTATTGCGACTTTGCAGGCTTCTCCAAGGTCAAATGCGGCTGGGCAAACCAAGTTCCCTACATTTTCAATGAATAGAATGGATTGATTGGGCAAAGGAATTTTAGGAAGCGCTTGACCGACCATGTGCGCATCAAGGTGGCAGCCCTTGCCAGTGTTAATCTGAATAGCAGGCGCACCCGTAGCTCGAATGCGCTCAGCGTCATTAATCGTTTGTTGATCACCTTCAATCACAGCCAGTGGCACACTTTCATTCAAATCAATAATACTACGTACCAATAATGAAGTTTTTCCTGAGCCAGGACTAGAGACCAAATTTAAAGCCAAAATACTGCGATCTTCAAAAAACATACGGTTCTGAGCTGCATAGTCATTATTTTTTGAAAGAATATCGCGCTCAATTTGTACGATGCGAGCCTGTGTCATACCTGGTGCATGGCTATGGGCAGCACCGAGGCCAAAATGGAGGTGCTCATGTGTATGTGAGTTGTCGTGGTCATGGGCATGCTGATGAGCTCCATTCACAGGTCGATAATGAGTCCCAGAAACACTGACATGCTCATCCGAGGCATGACTATGCGCGGTACCATCTTCATGTACATGCCAGTGAGCATCGTGCCCTTCAATTTTAACTTCACCAGTCCCGCAACCACATGTTGTACACATTTCAATCTCCTCACTCTACTTCAAGTTCTTTAACTCTCATTTCAGTACCAGTCACTGGTTGGACCTGATAACTTCCGCACTCAGGGCAAGCCGCGTACTGCTCAACGATGGGAACAGTGATTGCACATTGCATACACCAACCAGTCCCAGGCAAACTAACTATCTCTAATATTGCACCATCAGCGATGCTGCCACGCATGACCGCATCAAAACAAAACCGCATTGCTTCAATTTCAATCGCGGCAATTTGACCAATTTCCAGAACAACTGATTTAACCTTTGCAAAATCTTGGCTACGTGCTGCATCTTCAATAATCTGCAATACGCCTTCGGCCAATGACATTTCATGCATATACAACCTCTAACTCATATTCAACGCAAGGATCTAAGGACAGTACGTGTCTTTTTACAGTCTGTAGTAGTTGTTTTACGTCACCTTTCTTACCAATCAGCCCGGCCGTCAAACTTCCAGCAGGATGAAAGTTCCATTCAGTAGGCGCTACCACCCAATAGTCTTGAACTAAATCAGCGTTAATCAACACCTTGTGCATCAATATTCCTCGTGCTGTTTTAGCAATAGCAAAGCCAGTACCATGCGACCCCACATAATCTAAACGTCCAACAAAATTACCACTTAACATTTGTAGCATATCGTACACCCTTGCTAGCACCCTAGCCAATACGCGAGATTGTCTACTCTGCATTGCATGATGCAGCATTGATGCTTCAGTATAATAAGCTAGGGCACCCGTTTCAGCTGGGGCAACTTTCCAAGTTGGTCTTGCTACAAACTCTGCATTTAACATACTAGCGCAAGACGATTGGGCCTGTAACGCAGTCCAATCTGGCAAAAGAGGAACTTCTAACGACTTTACTGATTCCTCCTCTATTTCAATCTTAGCTAGCATCGCAAATAACTTTCCAGCAGGGCTATGAGCATTGCTCCACCAGTGCTCTAGGTCACTTAATTCGCTAATTTGTAGCCATTCTTTTGCTGGCATACCTAACCAAAAAGATTCTATCTCATGCTTTAAAGTTACTAATTCACCTTGCGCCACACCAATTTCACGCAACATCCCATGCCAACGAATAAAATCGACTTGCAATTGAGTTAATCCCAATGCTTTTGGCCAGTCTAGGAGTAATCGCCAACAATGCTCCTGTATTGCTTCGCAAGCGATGCTAAACTCTAGTGCTGAGCGCCTAACAAAAGCCTTATTAGAAGCTGCGGCGATAGCAGCTTCAGCCACTGCCGTTTGTGCCATGCCACATAAGCTAAATAAGGCCGGCACTAACTTGATTACATTTTCTGGCGTTTTGCCATGAAGCAATTGATAAACTTGCGGTCTCGTGGAAGTTACTTCAACGCCAATAATTGAACTGCCATCAAGTAGAAGTTGCAAGCGTAAAGCACCAACGCCAGCCAAAACTATCTCCCAAGAAAAGGTAGTCGAAGAAAGTCTCGACGTGATAAATCGCGTTTTATTAGCGATTCACCTTTAAGCCTTGCTGCTTCTATACCATCAATCAACTCGCCATCACGGGTAGCATTATCTGTCACCTCAGTAAACAAAGATTTAGCTATACCTAAAGCAATCTCTATAGCATCTTCATGTATAGCAATGTCATCCAATGGTGATATGAGTGGGCAAATGTGGCACGTTCCAAGCTCCGGCTCATTAAGACCCATAAATTGATAATCGCCAGAAGGAAATCGCCAGACTTTATTTTCACCCTGAAGCAAGGGTTCCAACATGGCATCTTTTCCCGGCATAAGCACTAAATTAATCGTCCAAGGGGTAACCAAAACGCCAACCCAATGTCCATCCCATTCACGAAATCCAACCACCTCAACATGTATTGCTGGGTTTAAGATCGGCAATCCTGCCATTCGGGTGGTTGCGATTTTTTCAAAAACTGCTTGCAACGTAGATGCGACAGCACTCATGTAATCACCATAAACTTGTGTTTCTGAGCATCGCAGTTTGGACAACGCCAGTGATCTGGCAAGGAGGTAAATGGGGTATTGGGCAACACATTCCAGACCGGATCACCTAACGCTGGGTCGTACACCCACCAACAGATACCACATTCTAACTGAGTAGAATCCGTTAGCTTATTATCATCCCCAAGGTAGGATCCCTCAAACATACTCACACAACTTCTTCCTTCATAACGGCTAACCACTCACCTAAACGTTCAACACTGTCAGCATAGTCTTCTTCTGCTGCTTGAGCTACTTCCGGAATATCAACTACTTCTAGGGTATCCAGAATGATTTGATCCATACTATTAAAATATTGCACCCACCAAACGTGAGCTAATCCAGTACTGGTAACACGGCAGTTTCCATAACCGCGAGATAAAACAGTCACTGACCCAGCACCCAGTGCACTCACCAAGTATGCCATGTCATCTTGTGACATAGGCAATAATGAGAGATTAATCACATGTGCAGACTTACCCATACGATAATTACGCGATTTATCCTGCAATTCATTCAATATAGCTGGTGCATTCATAATCCCGTCATTAAGTGCCGGCGGAATAACTTGGCTAGATGTGGCCAATATTGCTTGTTTTTGGACCATCCAAGGAATAGCTCCAGCGCAAATCGTATCACTTTGCAATAAACCAACAGATGACAATGCCTGAACTCGCCAAATTCCAGCAAATATTGCCTCTTGAATATGAAAATTTATAGCACCACGCACCAAAATACTTACCTCGCCATGCCCTAGTGATTGATTGATTAACTCAACCACATTGGGGGCAATTCCTGCCAAATCGATTTCAACTTGATCTTGCTGGGTTGATGACGTATTAAGCATGCTTGCATATAATTTTTCTAATACCTCAATAGCGGCGGCAAGGGTTGTCGGATCAGCCTCAAGATGTATAGTAGGCATGGAAAAGCTTTCCATATCATGGGGCATAGGTAGAAAGTTTGCTTCCTCTGTCTCAGGCTGAGATCCAGGACCAAACGCAACAACTGGAATTGGGAATTCTTTCATTACTTACTCCTAATGCTCACAACTAGTGGAATCAGCCATCACTTTAATACCAATGGTTGGAGGCCTGCTAATGGGTTTAGCCAGCATCGCTTGATAGACTTCAATAAATTCATTCCAATCTCGTAAACCTTCAATAACACCGACATAAGCACCATCACGTAAAAATAGTAATGCCGGCATGCGCTGCACGCCAAAGCGTATCAATAATTGTCTTGCAAAATCGGGACGGGCTATGGCTGCACGCGGCCGTGTACTTGTCGTTGCTAATAAATTTGGGAAAATAACTGCCAGATCCCAGCTTTCAGCGACTTTATCTGGCTCTTCTGTCAATAACACTATGCCATCACCAGTTGCATTTAAAAAAGAATTAAATGCAACCTCATCTAAATCATACAATTTGTGATTCAGAATCAATTTATCCAACAAACCATTGAAGTTTTGACTCATAGCAGAGCGTGGTGGCATCCATACAGCACTAGGAGTCATTCGGCCTTCTCCTTCAAAAAGTCTGGCAATTGTGGTTCACGGCCGATTAAATCAGAAAAATACTCATCCAGATTTGTGCCTCCATTAGCCAGCACATTGAGCGCGTCAAGCGCGGAGTTAATCATCTGCGCACGTTCAGCATCGATGCACTCTCTGGCGGTATCAAGAAAAGTCAGTATCCATTGCCCTGGCAAAACTTCATCCAACAACATGGTATTAATGCGACTGCGACCATTGCGACTATCGCAAATAGCAAAGACCCCTTCGATATCGACGACCTGCATCGGAATCCCAAGACACATAATATTTTTAACCTTTGGCCATGCCAAAAAGAATACGGTCATCACCGACACGACAAGCGTCTTCTGCAGAGGGACGGCCAGTTTCATAGGCATTCATCTCCAGCGTCTTACTGTTTAATCCACCGGAAGATAAAGGCACTTCTCGCTTGCTATAGGGCACATTCCAAGACGACGCCCATTGTAAAGCGACATTCAATGACGGTTGTATTTGCGCTTTCACCACATCACGCAGACTACCGCCATAGTCATCAAGCTCTTGTGGTTGAATGCCAATGAGCACCAATGATTCTGGGAGTTTATCAAGTAGAGCAGCACTCATTATGACTTCTTGAAAACCAGTTTGGTGTAGGCTCATTTTTTTTATGCCCATGAAGCGTGGCACATCATTATCAGTTGCCACCACCATCTCGCCAGGCATCATTCCGTAATCAACTGCATCAAATACAATTAGCCGGCGAGCATCTTCGATATACGGTAACAAATAGAGTCCTTGAGTACCGCCATCCATCAGAATGACGTTGTCATCAAATTCATATTGAGCGTTAAGCGCTTCGACACAACGCACACCAAAGCCCTCGTCAGCCCATAATATGTTGCCGATACCTAGCACTAATAATTCAGTATTTTTTTTCACACATCATACCCAAGATGTTACATAGAGAGTTACATTGCACGGATCATGCCAACCATAAATTAAATAAAAATTATCAAATAATCATATGGTTATTTAATATACGCAAATAAGGATAACTTATAAGTGGAAAGTTTAATTCCAATAAGTTCTATTTGTGGAAGGTTTTTATCCTATGATGGTAGGTGCGTTGCACTTGCCTTATATCTCTATTGAATTGCAACTGCAACCATAAGGCAACGTCAGTACTGAAGAAAAAAGCGAGGCGCTCTGCGGTATCTACCGTAATCGCACGTTTGCCACATATCAACTCATTTACGCGACGGCGAGAAATTCCTAGTGCAGCGGCAAGTTGTGCTTGAGTGATTCCACTAGGGTTCAAATAACGCGTTTCAAGAAACTTGCCTGGCAACATGGGCACGCGATATGACCCCCAAAAAAAACGCGGGGAATGAATGCCCGCGTTTTGATTCGTTAAATTGACCATTTTATTAATACAACAACTTAATACATAGCGCTATGCTTAGTCGCGAAAGGTTCGTGTGCCGTTAATCATAGAGCTAATAATAGTCTGACGTGACATCGCCTCTTCACGTAGCGCAGCATATATATGCACAATCATAAAGGTCACAATTCCCCAGGCCACCAAGTGATGCCAACTATGGACTGATTGGCTTTGACCAAACAATGGAATGAGCCATGAGGTGAATAATGTATGCGACCAATGCCCTTCCTGCGCACCTTCACCATACAAAGCAAACCCCGTAAAAATCATGAATGCACCACCCAACGTCACAGAAAGAAACATCATTAAATGTGCCAATGGATTATGCCCCATGTATTTATTGGGTAGCTTTTCTAGGAAAAAATACCAACGTAACTCATGCAACATCTCCGACCACCATTTTCTACTCGTTACAGGGAGATGAAAAAGTTCACGGGCATGATGATTACCTACCAACGCCCAATACGCCCTTACCAAAAAGCCTATTGCAAATATATAAGCCGCGGTAAAGTGTGCGAATCGAATGTAGCCCATCAGAAAATGATCACTCGCTTCACCTGATAAACTAGGCAATGGACTAGCGATAAAATAACCGGTGACTGCAAGAATCACAATACTCAGCGCATTTAACCAGTGCCACAAGCGTACCGGCCATTCATAAACGAATATGGTCTTGCCAGCGGCTGTTTCGTCTTCTGCCTTGATTCCAATATTGACCGTCATCATATTCTCCCGTTAACGAACCGTTACTTTTACCAATTCATCCCCATCAGGCGACATAACATGCGTTGAGCAAGCCAAACATGGGTCAAAGCTGTGCAAGGTACGTAATATTTCTAACGGCTGATCTGCCACGGCTAATGGTGTATTCATTAAGGCAGCCTCAAATGCTCCGATTTGACCCTTAGGATCTCGCGGTCCGCCATTCCAAGTGGTAGGCACTACACACTGGTAATTATCGATTTTTGTATCTTTAATTTTTATCCAATGTCCTAATGCGCCTCGTGGTGCTTCTGTAAACCCAGCACCTTTAGCCTCTGCAGGCCATGTCGATGGATCCCATTTAGCCACATTAGCCGTCGTGCTATCACCCGCCTTAATATTGGCAATCAGCTTATCAAATTGATCTGACTGTAACTGAGCACAATATAAAGTTTCAATGCCTCGTGCTGCGGTACGACCCAATGTAGAGAATAACGCTGTGACTGGCACATCCAATTTTGTCAGCACACTGTCTATGGTTTCTTTAATGAACGGAAACTGCTTAGGCTGTACATAACCCAGCAACATACGAGATAAAGGCCCAACTTCCATTGCATGACCGCGCCAGCGTGGCGCCTTAATCCAAGAATATTTAGCTGACTCATCGAGCGCTTCAATCTTGGTACGCGTTCCTTTAAAGTTTGGACCTTCTGGATGGTAATACGGCTCTGTAATACCATCAAAAGGATGTAAGCCTTTAGTCTCGTCTGGGTATTTATACCATGAGTGAGTAACAAACTCTTGCACCTGTTCTGGATCTTTTAAATCCACTTCATGAACTTTGGAAAGATCACCGTTAATAATGGCGCCACGTGGAAACAATAAATTAGATGCAGAATAGTCATTAGCCCTTTGTGGGATGTCCCCATAGGATAGTACATTCTTAGATGATAAACCGCCCCCGTACAACCAGCCTTTATAGAATGAGGCAATAGCGAGCAAATCTGGAATATATACTTTTTCTATGAACTCTTTAGAGCGGTCAATGATGCTCTTCACCATATTGAGGCGCTCCATATTAATAGCCCCCCCCGCGCCTGTATCATTAATATTAATCGCACATGGCACGCCGCCTACCAACCAGTTCGGGTGAGGATTCTTACCACCAAAAATCGTATGTATTTTCACGATTTCTTTTTGGAAATCTAGCGCTTCAAGGTAATGCGTCACCGCCATCAAATTAGCTTCAGGGGGCAACTTATAAGCAGGATTACCCCAATAACCATTCATGAACGGTCCCAACTGTCCAGATTCAACGAATTTCTTTAACCTATTTTGTACATCTCTGAAATAACCAGGGGATGATAGCGGCCAATCAGAAATGCTTTGCGCTAATTCAGAAGTCTTTTTTGGATCAGCAGAAAGCGCGCTAACAACATCAACCCAGTCAAGCGCATGCAAATGGTAAAAATGCACCAAATGATCATGCACATAAAGGTTAAGTTGCATGATATTGCGAATAGTATTCGCATTTTCTGGAATTTGAATGTTTAACGCATCCTCAACTGCACGGACAGACGTTAAAGCGTGCGTACCAGTACAAACACCACAGATACGTTCCGTAAATGCCCAAGCATCACGTGGATCACGGCCTTTAAGGATAACTTCTAGACCACGCCACATCGTGCCTGTAGATACAGCATTCGTGATAACATTTTTAGCATCAAGATTAACTTCAACACGCAAATGGCCTTCAATTCGGCATACCGGGTCAACAATCACACGTTTACCGCTATTGTCCATCTTGAAGCCTTGGGTTTCATAGGCTGCCATGATTATTTACCTCCTTTGGTCTGATCACTCTTAGCCTGATTGCCATTATCGCTACGCGCCTTACTAAGAGCAGTGGCTGCAGCATGTGCCACAACTGCTGCGCCTGCTGTAGCTGCTATCGTTCCACCAATCTTGTCAGCATTAGATTCAATGCCGAACTGATTAATATTGGTTACACGGTTATAGAATCCGCCTTTATCCCAGAAACCTTCTTCCGAGCAGCCAATACAACCATGACCTGACTGAATTGGGAAAGAAACGCCACCATTCCATCGCATCGTTGAACAAGCGTTATATGTAGTTGGGCCTTTACAGCCCATCTTGTATAGACAGAAACCTTTGCGTGCGGCATCGTCATCCCATTCCTCAACAAACTGACCAGCATCAAAATGTGGTCGGCGGTAGCACTTGTCGTGAATACGTTGACCGTAGAACATTTTTGGTCGACCTTGACGATCTAACTCTGGAATACGATCAAAGGTGAGCATATAAGTAATAACACCTGTCATTACTTCTGCAATGGGTGGGCACCCTGGCACCTTAATGATGGGTTTATCTGTAATGACTTTGTGCACAGGTGTGGCACGTGTTGGATTAGGCTTAGCTGCTTGCACACAACCCCAAGAAGCGCATGCGCCCCATGAAATAATAGCTTTTGCATCAGCCGCTGCTTCTTTCAAAATTTCTACAAATGGTCGACCTCCGTGCATACAGTACATACCATCCTCGTTAAGTGGAGGATTTCCTTCTACAGCCAAAATGTAATTACCCTTGTATTTTTTCTTAATTTCATCGAGGACGGCTTCTGCTTGATGTCCAGCAGCAGCCATCAATGTATCGTCGTAATCCAATGAAAGCATAGACAACACCACATCCTTAGCTAAAGGATGTGCTGATCGAATGAATGATTCTGAGCAACAGGTACATTCTAGTCCGTGCAACCAGATGACAGGCGTACGTTGCTTGGTTTCCATTGCTTGTGCAATTTTAGGTGCAAAAGTTGGCCCAAGTCCTAAAGATGCAGCGGTCAAACTGCAAAACTTCATAAAACTTCTGCGCGTAATACCTTGCCTCCGCATCACCTCATAAAATGTTTCAGTTGCCATTTCCGACTCTCCTATACTGTCAGGTTGTAACCTTGATTATTATTCCAGCGGACAGAATCTCACCACTGATTAGTAGGACTAATACAAGTTTCATGCCATCATGTTTAAAATGCTATTTAATATATACAAATCAATAAGTTAATATATTAAATGAAGGAAGCGTAACGGCTTAAATATGGAAATTTAAAACTGGTTTTACACCATAAAATGGAAAGTAAGTTTCCAGCTTTAAACGTAGTATAAATTGTCGATATGATAGAAAAAACGTTTAAGAATAGTACTTGCAGGACAAGCAATAATGATTTAAATACTTTATTAGAAGAAGTGATTGTTCGTTTAAAGTGTAATCTGCGAACGTCCGCTTATGAAGCAATTGCTCATGCTAAAAATGC
>CAIUYS010000543.1 GCA_903903365.1 uncultured Methylococcaceae bacterium | reverse complement strand
TTATCAGTTAAGCCAATCTATTTTAAATAAAAAAGGCAAAATTCCATGACAAAACTACTATTAGCAATTTTAATGATGACCCTGTTCGGGTGTTCTACAGAACAAATTAAAACGACTAATACGGCTTTTCAGCCCCCGATTCTTATAAATCAAGTCCCTCACGCATTAGCCAGCCAACAAATCAGGCAGCATTCAATCGTGCGAATGAATGCGCATAACGAGTCCGCTGAGCTTGCTCAACAAGAAAGCTTGTTTCCACGTATTGCCCATTACATAAAACAGGGTGTGGCTTCATGGTACGGCCCCGGATTTCACGGCAAAAAAACAGCAACCGGCGAAATATTTGATATGTATGCCATGACGGCTGCGCATAAAACACTGCCGATTCCCTCTTATGCCCAGATAACCAATTTGGAAAATCATCGCAGCATTATTGTTAGAATAAATGACAGGGGTCCTTTTGTTGGCAACAGAGAGTTGGATTTGTCCTACGCCGCTGCAAAAAACCTGGATATGCAACAAGACGGCACCGGTGCCATAGAAATCAAGGCCATATCGCCAAGTCAGGCGTTACCCCAATTGCAACAAATTGCTGCCACACAAGAACAACACGTCTATTTGCAGGTGGGTAGTTTTGGTAGTGAAAAAAAGGCGCTGAACTTAAAAAATAAAATTGCCGCCAATAATTTACCTGAGCCAAATATTCGCTCATCGACCTATAAAAAATCCACCCTTTATAAAGTTCAAATCGGACCGGTAAACTCAACGGCTTCTGCCAATCAACTGAATGAACAGTTGGCAAGAATAGGCATAACCGATACACAATTTGTTACTGAATCCAAACAATCTGACAGTTCGCGTGCTACAATGTAAGGAAATTTTGTTTTACTGTCGATTTTAAAGAGCTATGAACCCTTTTAAAAAATTTACCCTCTTTTTATTTTTTGGCCTACTGGTTACGCTCTTTCAGGCAAACGCAGAAAACGCTGAAATTGCAACCCCGCCCGCACCCAACATCGCTGCCACTGCTTATATCTTACAGGACTATCATACCGGTAAAGTATTGGCAGAAAACAACGCGGATGCCAAACTCGCTCCTGCCAGTCTGACCAAGATAATGACGGTTTATGTGGTGTTTAGAGAGCTTGCCAATGGCCACTTACACCTCGAAGATTCGGCCACTATCAGCGAAAAAGCCTGGAAAACATCCGGTTCACGTATGTTTGTTGAGCTGGGTAATCAGGTTAAGGTTGAAGATCTGCTAAAAGGCGTCATCATTCAATCCGGTAATGATGCCAGTGTCGCATTGGCTGAACATGTTGCAGGCAGTGAAGATACCTTTGCTGATATGATGAATCAGCATGCTGCCCGACTGGGAATGACTCATAGCCATTTCAAAAACAGTGATGGCTTGCCAATGGATGATCATTACACCAGTGCCCGCGATTTGGCTATTCTTACGTCTGTTTTAATCAAGGAATTTCCTGATTACTATCGCTGGTTTTCGCAACAAGAATTTACCTTTAACCAAATTACCCAGCATAACCGCAACCCCTTGCTGTCGCGTGACGAATCGGTTGATGGCGTTAAAACCGGATTTACTGATGACGCAGGTTATTGCCTGGTTGCTTCGGCGCTAAGAGAAGACATGAGGCTAATTTCTGTCGTCTTGGGCGCAAAAAGTGCCAATGCCAGAGCCAACGAAAATCAAACACTGCTTAACTATGGCTTCCGGTTTTTTGAATCGCACCGTCTGTATGAAGGCAAAAAACCTTTAAATGAAGCCAGAATCTGGAAAGGTGAAAGCAAAACCATACCGTTAGGTTTGGCCGAAGATATTTATGCAACCATACCTCGTCGCCAATACAAAGATCTTAAAGCGGCTATTGTTGTTGATAAAAAAATTACTGCACCGGTTGTAGAAGGTGCCAAGCTTGGATCAGTCAAAGTGACGCTTAATGACGTTGTTATTGTCGATAAAGATTTGATCGCTCTCAAGGCGGTGGCTGAAGGCAATATTATTCAGAGACTTTCTGATAGCGTTATGATGATGATGGAGAAATCTGAAGATGGAAAATAAAATGGTCTATTTAAACGGCGAATATCTACCGCTTAATGAGGCAAAAGTTTCAGTGCTGGATCGCGGGTTTTTATTTGGTGACGGTATTTATGAAGTGATACCGTCTTATTCCGGGCACTTATTTCATTTTCAAGACCATCTACAGCGCCTGGAAAACAGCTTGGCGGGTATTCGTTTGGCTAATCCACATACCCGTGAGCAATGGCAGGACATATTGACTCCCTTGCTGGATGCAAAGATTGATCAGTATATTTATCTACAGA
>CAIUYS010000542.1 GCA_903903365.1 uncultured Methylococcaceae bacterium | reverse complement strand
TTTGCACCAATCACTTTAACCTGAACGATATCACCGACGCTTAATATCCCGCTCTGATTATGCAGGGCGTTTTGTCCAAAGTAGATTTTATTTTCCCATTTTCTGATACGACTGAGCGTTGTCAGCGGTTCTTTGCCGGTTTCTGCTGTTTCTGGATCAATAGCCGGAACGGAGCAGCGGGAACACGGCTTGGTTAACCTGAAATCAATAGCGCCGATGCTAATTTCTCTCCAACTATCTTCGGCATAACAAGGGCAACCGGAAATAACCAGATTGGGTCTAAAGCGGGTCATCGGTAAATTTAGTTGCATTGCCTGATTTAATGAAGCCAATGAGTTTTCTGAAATTATCAAAAACGGAAAGCCATCAGCAAAGGCCACGGTGTCAGTTTGGTTGGCATAATTAGGATCAACTTGCCGCACCATCTCATCGGGCTGATAAACCAGTCGACAATCCTGCTTTAAAAACTGGCTCAGCCATTGATCCGCTTCCCGTGATACGCTACGCGCATCACACTGGTCATGCCATATCGTGCTGTTAATAATATCGCCACCCATCGGCGTTAAAATTAATGACAGGTTTTTCATGTCGGGTGCAGACAGAATTAAATGAGTGTCGGTTAGCGCAGTTTTGATTAAAGCCATTTTCGGTAGCTTTCGCTGACTTAAAAATTGCGCATCCTCGTCAATCAGCATCCATTTTCTGTCATACAAAAGCCCTGTTTTAGTCACCGGCCAACAGGTTACACTAATACCGGCCAATGATTTTACCGGATAGAGAGTTATTGCGCTTAGCGTGCTGTGTGTCATTTTAGGTTGGCCTGTTAATTCCGTAAGTAGATTGGGAAGCGTAGGGATTACTAAAGTTTGAGTGAATTAATCCAAGGTTTCAAGCGTTAGTTCAACGAGCTCTTGTTGCAACCTTTTACGAAATCTAAAAAAAAGTTTTTGAATCCGTTAAAATTAGAAAATACGAACTTTTATCACCAGAAAATGATGCAATCAATTAATTTAGGCTTTCGAATAATGGTAATTATGCTTTTAATTATGCCATTAATTAGCACCGGCGCTGTGATTGAAAAAGCTAAACAAGCCATTAATATTGCTTATTTAACACAAGAGCAAAACGTACCGGCTCCATTATCCAATCTGGATGTTTTTATTAAAGACAAAGGTGTTATCGGTGCTGAACTGGGCATTGACGATGATAATACCACCGGGGAATTTACCGGGCAGCACTATCATTTAAAAAAATTTGTTGTGCCGTTAGACGGCAACGTTATTGAAACCTTTAATAAAGAGCTGGCCAATAAATTTCAGTATGTAGTAGTTAATTTACCTGCGGTGCAATTAAACCAACTCGCTGATTTGCCGACTGCCAAACAAATGCTGTTATTTGATGTGGCAACGGTGGATGATGCGTTGCGCAATGAGCAATGCCGCCGTCATGTTTTGCACTTATTGCCCAGTCGAGCCATGCGTGCCGATGCCTTGGCGCAATATATGATGAAAAAACGCTGGACCAAATGGTTTCTAATCATTGGTACGACTCAGGAAGACCGGCTGTCTGCCGACGCCATCAAGCGGTCTGCCAAGCGTTTTGGCATGAATATAGTGGCAGAAAAAACCTGGGAACATACCTACGATGCCAGGCGCACGGCGCAATCGGATGTGGCGGTATTTACCCAAACCGATGAGGATTACGATGTCTTGGTGGTGGCGGATGAACAAGGTCAGTTTGGCGAATATCTGGATTATCGTACCTGGATTCCAAGACCGGTAATCGGCACTCAAGGATTGATTGCTACACCTTGGCACAAAACCCATGAACAATGGGGCGCCGTGCAGATTCAAAACCGCTTTAAAGAAAAAGCCGGTCGCTGGATGGAAGAGCAAGATTATGCCGCTTATCTGGCCGTTAGAGCGCTCGGTGAAGCCACTACACGCACCAAAGCCAACGACCTAAATCCCGTTAAAGACTATATGCTAAGCGATGCCTTTGCCTTAAATGGCTATACCGGCAATCCTTTGTCCTTTCGCTCGTGGGATGGTCAATTGCGGCAACCTGTTTTGCTGGCAGCGCCACGATCATTGGTTGCTGTCGCGCCCATTGAAGGCTTTTTACATCCAAAAACCGAACTGGATACCTTGGGTTATGATCAACCTGAATCGACTTGCAAATGGCGTTAAATCAAAATTACTGTCAATGGAAACTAAAATGGAAAAATCAAACGAAATGGGGCGGGATTACGATGACTCTGCTGAAAAAGCGGGGCAGGAATTCATTCGTAAAAACTGGAACCGCTTAAAGCCGAGAACAACCGAAACCCTTATCTCTTCTGGCTATTACGACAATCATGGCAATAGAGATCAAGAACATTTTGGCGGGGGCGAAGTTGAACACCTAGAATTCAATGTTGGTCTTTTAGACCGTTGCGATCATTGTTCCTTACCCAATCGTAGTGATAATGGAGCTCATATATCCAAAGATGTATATAGTGATGACATCTTTGGTGCGTGTGTCGATCTTTTATATCAACCATTATGGCATGACCCCCAATTTTTGCGACTAGCATTAAATGCT
>CAIUYS010000541.1 GCA_903903365.1 uncultured Methylococcaceae bacterium | reverse complement strand
ATCATATTTTGCAGTCAATTTATGAAAGCCATCTTTATATGAAGTTGGTTGTCCCGCTACATCAAAATAAGCCCATTCAATCTGATTGCCTCTGTCATCATATTTTGCAGTCAATTTATGATTACCCTCTTTATGTAAAGTGGGTTGACCTAATACATCAAAATAAGCCCACTCAATCTGATTGCCTGCATTATCATATCGGCAAGTATATTTATGAAAACCCTTTTTATGTAAAACGGCTTGACCTTCAGTATCAAAAAGTAACAAATTAATTTGATTCCCTTGTTCATCATATTCAGCACTAACTTTATGATAACCGTCTTTAACTAAAGCCGGTTGTTCTTCTAAATCAAAATAAGTCAGCTCAGCTTGATTGCCCAGACTGTCATATTGAACGACTAAAGACGCATAACCATCGACACCATTCATAGGCATACCTTGTGCATCAATAGTGGTTTTTTTTGTAACTAATCCCTTTTCGTCAAATTCCTGTTTTCGTCCGTAAGTTTTATCAAACCCTGCTTGTGGGTTATGATGACGATCAAAATAATGCACCTCTATTTCATCTCCCTGCTCTGAATATGTAAACTCGACATATTCTGCCTTAGAGTTGCTTTGTGCTTCTGGATAACCGTCCGCTCCTATAAAAAATGCCTTTGCTGATAAGTCGTTTTTAGTTCGAGGTAAATAAACAAATCCGCTGACTAATTTCCCCTCTTTGTTATAGGCTTTTTCATAAATGACATCGTCATCTGCATCATAAACAAATTCCCATTGACATACTTTTATAAGATTATTGAGTGTATTAAAATCTGCTGGATTTAAATAAGTTCCTATATCTATATCATGATTAGGCGTAATCACACCTAAACCATTTACTATTTGCATTTTATAAAAGGGATTACGCTTGCCTTTTCTAATTAACTTAATAGATAACGAGTGATGTTTTACTTGCTTCTCTGTTAATTCACCATAAGGATAAATAGCTCCAAATCGCTTAATATAGTTATTGCAATAAATTACATCTTCGCTTTTATCTTCATATTCTTCACTTTCTAGTAAAAATTTTTCTGCTAATTCAAAATTCTGACCATAGCGACTCGCCCAAATAGCACGATTTTGTTGCTTTTTATACCAATCCAAAGCATTTTCCAGCTCAGGAGTGCGATAATAACTATGCCTTCGTTCTTTCCAAGATACAGCTGCTTCTTCTAAGCGTTGATAAATATCAGCCGCATTTGCTTCCTGTTCGGTCCAATCTTTTAGCTTTTGCCATTGCCGAATTAAACTTTCGTGGGAAATATCCAACATACTGTCAGACGATAACTTTTTAGGTAACGCAGGAAGTAAAAAACTCCGCCCTTCTTTACGAAAAGCGTCCACTATCGTGGCTATTTCTCGCCATTCCACGTTGGCTAATTTTTCTACCTTGGATAATTCGACTGAACGACGTGTATCGCGTTGGTCATTACCGCGCTCAGTTAGGCTTTTAAACAAAATCTCGGTTATTTTTTGTTGTTTATCTGTTAATTCATTAAAAATTTTATCTGCATGGTCAGACAAGGCTTGTTTTAAATTCCCCAATTTCGAAGAATAATCATTCATGGTTAGAATTTTATCGGTTGAGTTATTCCACAAGCGCATCAAAGCATGTTGCAATAATGGTAATTGATCGGAATTATTCTCAGCGTCTTGCAACAATTTCACTACCAAATCTGGCTCAACCTTGCCGTTAAATACCAAAGCGGGCTCTTCTATCGCGGCACGTAACTGTTCACGAGTTAAACGTGGCGTGAGGTATAAACCATTATTAATGGCTTCTGCTAATCCTGAAAACAACGCACAATCGCCAATAAAATCAGAACGCATGGTAAGTACAACATAAATACTGTTAGAAATTTCTCCATTAGGCAAGGTATAAGGCTTTGCACTGGCTAATAACAATTCAACAAAGGCAGCTGCTTCTGAATTCGCTTCTGCATTTTGATAACGAAAAATTTCTTCAAATTGATCACAAACAATCAACAACTTGCCATTGTGTGCTAAGGGTTTAATGGCTAAAAATTCATGCAAACTAAATGCGCCATGTTTTAAGAATTCATTTTGTAATAAGGCGATACGATAACTTTCACCTAATGCTTTTTCGTCGATTAAAGCTTCTGCCAGGTTAGTAAACGGTTCATTGCCCGGATGCATTTGAGCAATCTGCCAATATGTACCTGCTTTCCCTAAAAAACCAGCTTGTAAACTGGGGACCAATCCTGCTTTGACCAAAGACGATTTACCGCTGCCTGAATATCCTACTACCGCTAAAAATTGTTGTTTTGATAAACGTGCTAATAATTCGTCAGTGTGTTGTTCACGACCAAAAAAAATAGCGGCTTCGTCAGATTGAAAAGGACGTAAACCTGCGTAGGGGAAATCGCTCATTAGAAACTCCTTTAATTATCTACGATAATATTAGAAGGGATAAAATCTTTTCTAATACGCTAATAACTGGTGTAGCAATCTCGCCTAAAGTGCGTGCCGCACTTTTTATACCATCTGCGCTAATTTGATATTGTTGTTGACGCGGCGAAGTGCGCTTGGTTTCCTTAATTAAAGATTCTGTGTCGCTAGCCATATCCTCAATAATCTGTTTTTGATTTTCAGGTACTTTTTGATTCAGTAATTTAATTTCATTTAATAAACTTTCCAATAACTCTTTTATATCAATATCGACATTTGATTCTTGCAAAGTATTAAAACTTTTTTCTAACTTCTCGGCCGCTATAACAGAACCATGCACCGTGCTTTTGGTAACAATAACTTTTTGGTTACTCATGTTTTTTTCCTGTTGTGTAAGATGAAGATGTTGGACTTTTTGAATAATGACAGTATTAGTATCGTTTTTTATGGGCGTAACGTCATGAACTGGCTGAATGAGTGAATTGGTTTTATATTGTTGTAAATTGAAGGAATTATCAGAATTTTTTAATGCCTCTATAAAATCGGGTAGATAAGTTTCAACATTTTCAAATGGGCAATAAAAAACTTGTAAATTTGGTAAATTAGGTAGTTTAGTAAAAATATCAAGTTTAGGTTTATTTTGTTCTACATGTACTGCAACAATTTTAAAAGGTTCTTCACGAGTACGGTTTATGCGATTACACACTAACAATTGATTTTTTATCCACTCAACCGAACTTTGTTCATAAAGGATTAATACCGCATCAAGATTGAATAACTTACCCTCTATATCTGTTCGAGAATGGGTGTCGGGTAAATGGGCAAAAAAACCATAATTTTTCAATAAAGCTTCGATTTGTTTTGCTAATTCCATGTCTTCAGGTGCAACATCGACAAATACCATAACATCACTGAACTCTTTAATTGTTTGCAGAGCTTGGCGCGATTGATTAAATTCCTCTCGAAATTGTTCATTTTTTTTAAATTGTTTTAAACCATTAGTTATATCGGTGGCTAAATTTTCTAATAGCAAATGATATTCATGATCGCTAGCATTAAAACTGTGCGGATTTTTCTGTGCATCTGCTTGCCAAAAACAATAACTAAGTAACCCACGTAAACTTTCTGGGCGAGACAAAGCTGTGTATTCCGCTAAAAACAAGCGTTTTTGGATAGGTTGTGTAAACTGATTAAAAATACTTTTATATTCTTCAACATAGTCTGGTGATAATAGCAAAATAATTGTTGCCGCTTGACTAAAGTCTATTTCGCCAATTTGTAGGTGTATAGAACCTTTATCTAAACCCTCTAATTTCTGCCCTACAAATTTTTTTAATTCATAAATAAAGGCTTCTGCCCACGCCTTTTCGGTTGATGCAGCATGAATCAAAACATCAATTTGATAACCAGATAAGTATGTTTTTGAAACTTGTTCAGATTGAAAAGGTTGACGTCTAAAAATAACAGGCGTTTGGTATTCTGGGAAATTTGCAGCATCAATGGCATTACAAGCAAACTCATGAGCAAATTCAATTTCTTTGCCGCTGAATAAGGCTTGATAAAAGACGGTGGAATATTTTATTGCCGCTACATCGCTTATAGAATTATTCATTCCAATAACAAGATCAATATACTGACTAATTGCCCGCGCCTGTTCTTCGCTATAACAAGCATTTAAAACCACACAGCGTATTTGATTAGAAAACAGCGCAAATAATTTTGCCAAAGCCTCTTTCCTGATTTTATGGGATTCGCCCGTATCATCAAGAAAATACAAGGCACCTAATTCACCATGCCCTGAAAAATGGATAATGTGCGGTTCAAAATCCAATAGTTTTTGGCGCAAATCTTCGTCGCGTGATGCTGGCGCATATTCCAGAACAAATTGATCACGTTGTTTGGATTTTTGCTTAATAGCGTCGATTTCACGATACTCTTCGTCTAACCCCAGACGTTTGGTATCCCAAGGATTCGCCGCGATAATCAGAATTTTTGTTTTATCCATAAGTTTGGCTCAGTTGCGTTATTAAGATTATCGGATAAAGTTAGCCTGCTTTTGTGTTTTTCCAGGTAATACTGACTTTAAAACTGGCATCGCTTCCAACGGAAGTAAACACTACGCCAGCTTTTGCACTAAAGGTTAAGCCAAATTCCAGATTAATTTCATCGGGAGTGTTAATGTCTTTTAGGGAATTTAATAAAGTATTGCCCATCGGGGCAATGCAGCTAACCGCTTGGGAAAATGTACGCTCAGCCTGAAAATTTGCTTGATCATCACTACCGCGATTGCTCTGCTGTCGTGAAAGTGTTCCGCTTTCTTCAATTTGAATAAACGCAGATTCGCCATTGTCTAGTTTAAATTCAAGTAGATTTTTCATAGAATAGTCTCGTAAAGTTAAATTGGGCCAGATTAAAATTAAGTTTACTATTTGGTTGGACTAAAACTTAAAAACCATCATCCCAATCTGACTATATTTGATGCTGGCAGACTCAATCGCCGACTAAAGCGAAGACGACTGAAAGCCGATGTGATTTTAATCAGGAACTACCGCTCATTTGTACTGGCTTAAGCCGCCATTGAAGCAAAGCAATGAGTAGAATAATAAGCTAACATCAACAGTGATGAACTCTATTTTTTCTGTTAACCGGATCAGCGTAACATCAAAAATCACTCAAGCATCGCTTCTATAGATTTTCAGATAAATAATTTCGATGCTAACGGATACCATCCCTTTCAGGGATGGTATCCGTGTTAACTAAATCTTCATGTAATGGAAGTTTAATTTCTGAAAGACTATATCAAGCAAAAACATAATACAGAAAAGCATGTTTGTCCATTCGTACAAATACTTACTCCAATAGAACAGCAATGGCTTTTTGCGCTACAACAAAGCCAAATTCGCAGTGCATAATGTCTAACGCCTGTTGTACAACTACGGATTAAGACTTCCCGTTTTGAAAAACTATTTGTTCAAAATAAACATAAAACATCGTGCTTTTCATAGTAGGTTTATAATATTTAATGAATCATAAAATCGTCTTAACAAACCCGGTAACCGTAACTTAATGCAATAGTTTTTCAGTTAAGTAATCTATATAAAATAACCTGGAGATTTAAATGATTGAGGGAGAGCAGCGTGGCTTGAGCTTAACGACTCAGCCAATGAAACCTGTGCTTCGTGTATTTCAACCATGGGCTCAGCAGTATCAGCATGGATTGTAGCAACCGACGAAAATCTAATGATCGCACAACATACCCTACAACACGTCACTTTTTAAAGGTGTTGTAGGTGGTTTTTTAACAAATATCACTGACTATAACGGAAAAATATCATGTTAAAATTACTTTTACGTTTTACCCTTTACACCGTCATCTTGGGGTTAACTGCCTGTTCTGCTGTTAGCGTCACAACCGACGCTGATCCTTCAACCGCATTTAATAAATACCACACCTATACACTGATGCATCCCACTGAAGAGCCACCGCTTTCGCCCTCCAGTGAAATTGCCTATCGCGAGGCGTTACAAAGCAATCTTGCGGCGCGTGGCCTGCGTGAAGTTGCCGATAATGCTGATTTGCATATACTGCGTCATGTCAGCACGGAAGAAAAGCTTGCCACTTATCAATCAAGTAACTTTGGCTATGGCTATGGTTATGGCTACGGCCCTTATGGTGCTTGGGGCGGCTATCCAGGTGGCTACACCAACGTATCAGAATACACCGAAGGCACACTCATTATTGATTTTGTAGATGCCAAAACGCGAAAACTCGTTTTTCGGGGTATTGGCAAAGGCACCGTGGGTGACCCCCAAACCAATGCCCAACATATTAGAGAAGCCATACAAAAAATCATACTGGCCTATCCAAATTCAAGCGTTAAGTAAAACAAGCGGCCTGAAGCCATAAACGGCGTAGGCCGGAATAAGACTTTTCGAGCGCCAGCGAGAATAAGCGTTTCCGGCAACTCTGTACGTTGTGCCGGAAACGCCACCACGCGCTACGCTTGGGTGGTCTTATTCCGGCCTACGCCTATTTTTCTACGAGGGGGAGGTTGAATAATTACAATCCTGGCAGCTTTTTTCAAGCATTACCTTGTTTTTAATTGACCCGGCACCCAGAAAAACCT
>CAIUYS010000540.1 GCA_903903365.1 uncultured Methylococcaceae bacterium | reverse complement strand
TTTTTGCAATAAAAAAGCTTTGTTAGGCGCTATTAAAACGGTTTCGAGATACTTAATGAGCCCTACGGTTACTTTGTTGCCACGATAGCGCATGATAAATATCATCTTTCTTTAAATCACTGCATTTTTTCTATTTCAATACTCAATAGCAAAAAACAAGCCATCATCTAAAAACAGGGGGGATTTATCGTTACTATTGACATGAGAGCCCCAAAAGTCGAGGATTGTATGCGCTAAAATGGTGCGCGCCTCACCTATCTGGTGCGCTCTATTAAGTTCAGTCCTGATTCTGTCCGTTTACACGCTGATTTTTATTCGGGTGGAAAAGCATTGAAGCCAAATCATCCGTAAAATACAGGTTTTTTGGGTTTATATTTGATATTGCTCAGTAGAATAAGTAATGCTTTAAAAAAGATGTAACATCTCTGTAAACATTATGAAGTAAACTAACCTAATTCAATCCATAAAGTATGGTTATTTATTTTCGTGAGATTCGTGTTTTAAATGCTCTGTGTATCGCGAAATTGACTAAAATGATAATTTTTTTGGGTTGGAGTGCTACTTTCAGAAAGTTATTTCATGTTCAGCGCAGCTTAAGGTTAGCTTGTGAAAATTGACCCGCTGAACTTTTGTGGGGCAATAATCAGAAATATTCCTGCTTAGTCAAGTGATTAGATGAGTCTAATGGGCAAGTTTTTTTCAAAAAATAACCTATATTTACTTTAAGACAGGTTTTGGATAAATTAATTTTTAGCATGAAGCGACTGATACTTTGTTCGTGGTTAAAGTTGACTACTCAGTCCGTTGTAGATTAGTTCTATCAGGTTCCATAAATACCCCATGCCTAATAAATCCTAACGGCATAATATTCTTTGCTTAACAGGTGGGCATGATTTTAAAATTAAAAACAAGGTGATAACATGCAGCATTTTTTTAAACAAACGTACGACTCTCGATTTTTTTTTGCGTCCTCTTTAACGTTTACGTCAATTATCTTATTGTCTAGTCCAGATTTAGAAGCTATGCCAAGTTTTTCCCGGCAAACAGGCGAAGCCTGTAACGTATGTCATACCCAATCATTCGGGCCTAACCTGACGCCCTTCGGTCGTGATTTTAAACTCGGTGGTTATACGATGGGTGGGGGTAAGGGCATTGCCGCTAAACTACCGGCGCTCAGTGGCATGGTCATGGGATCATTCACCAATACTGCAAAAGACCAGAATCCCGCAGATCTCAATTCCGCCTACAATGCTGGCTACAATAAAAACAATAACTTCAGTTTTGATCAGGCGTCGTTGTTTTATGCGGGCCGTGTTTATGGCAAGGTTGGTGCTTTTAGTCAGTTAACTTATGACGGCTCTTCGAATCGGCTCGCAATGGATAACACCGATATTCGTTTTGCCGATCGATTGGATTTAGACGATACCGCCCTTCCATTTGATCTGGACTTCACTTACGGCATCTCTTTAAACAACAATCCGACCGTTCAGGACTTATGGAATACCACACCGGCCTGGGGATTTCCTTATAACAGCAGCGCTGTACAGCCTGGTGTCGGTGCCAGCGCATTGATTGACGGAGGACTAAGCTCTCAAGTAGGCGGTGCTACCGCTTATACGATGATTAACAATCTGCTTTATCTGGAAGCCGGCGCTTATGGTTCATTTGGCAGCAATACCCAGAATGCATTCGGTATTGCCGGGCCAGACAGGCTGAGTCTCAGTGGTCCGGCACCCTATTGGCGCGTGGCATTGCAACAGGATTGGAAAGGCCACTATTTCGCATTAGGGCACTACGGAATGAGTGCTGATGTTGCACCGGGACGAGATACTTCTATGGGTACAGATCATTATACGGATGTCGCAGTCGATGCAACTTATCAGTACATGGCTAATCCGAAACATATCTTTGAAGTCAAAACGACCTATATTTACGAAGATCAGAATTTATCGGCTAGTCGGCAGGCGGCAGGCGATCCTGCTATGGGTAAAACTGATTTGAACACTTATAAGTTGAATCTTGCTTATACGTTCGACCAGACCTACGGGATTACTTTTGCCTATAATAAAATAAATGGGTCGCATTCTGCCACAACTGACCCTGACGGTAATATCATTGGTTATAATACCCAACCCAACAGCCAATTCTACACTGCAGAACTGGTTTATGTGCCGTTTGGCAAAGATAGCTCGTATTTGTATCTGATGAACTTGCGAACCAGCTTGCAGTATATTGGTTATTCTCAAGCCAACGGTGTCGCCACAGATGCTCAAAACAACAACACCTTCATGGTAAATGGTTGGCTGGCGTTTTAAGCAGAATCAACCCAATCGTTTTAGCCGAAGTAATTCGGTTATCTGAAGTAATTCGGTTATCTAAGTAGTCACCGGCAAGTTAAATAAAACTTGCCGGTGACTGCTTTCAGAAGATTTAACAAGATACCCTCACTCCCATTACTCAGAAATTATTATGGTCAATGAACGTTACACCCGTTTTAAAGATATTTCCGTTAGCGAACGAATTTTAAATACCGTGTTCCTGCTGACCATAGGGCTTGGTTATTTGATGGCTCTTGCCAATATGTATTACACGCACCAAGGTCTGGATGGCAAAGCAGGGCTTTCGATTGAAGATGTTGTCATCAGCTATCATGGCTCAACCAGCCAAACGCGCTTGGGTTCGGCAATCAGGGGTATTATGGAGCCTAACCTGAAATATAAAAGTGATAAAGACGTTATTTTGCAATGGATAGCACGAGGCGCTGAAGAACCTGAATATAACGAAAAAATCGCGCCGATATTAAACAGGGACTGTGTTTTATGCCATACGCCCGGCATTAATCCTTCTTTGCCTGATTTAACGCATTACGCAACGGTATCCGAAGTAGCACACGCAGGCGGCGCAACCATTCCTACGCTGGTTCGCGTTTCTCATATTCATTTATTTGGTATTGCCTTCATTCTATTTTTTATCGGCAAAATATTTTTGCTCTGTGATCTCAATGTTTACGTAAAAAGAGTGGCGGTAGTGATTCCTTTTGCGGCCATGCTATTGGATGTGGTGTCTTGGTTTATCACCAAGTCCACTCCCTCGTTTGCTTACGTAGTTGTTTATAGTGGCGCGTTAATGGGGCTTTCCATGGGCTTGCAAATTCTGCTTAGCGTTTATCAGATGTGGTTTTATTCCAGAAAAATAACGGACAGTTGATTTTTTGTAGCTACTCAGTCGTTAAAAAATAGAACACAGATAAGACGGATTTTACTGATATATATTTTCAGATAAATAATTTCGATGCTAACGGATACCATCCCAATGCCGTTAAGTTAAGCCTACCACTGGAGTAAAACCGCTTTAGCTGTTTTTACAGGTAATAGCTGAAGCGATTGCACTCCAGTTTTTTAAACAACTTGCGCTTAACTTAACGGCATTGGATACCATCCCTTTAAGGGATGTTATCCGTGTGAGTTAAATTGTCGTGTAGTGGAAGTTTAATTTCTGAAAGACTATAAAAAGAAAAAATCCGTTAAAACCCGTCGAATCAGTGTCATCCGTGTTCTATGATCAAAGTCGGAATATGCTGAGTAGTTAT
>CAIUYS010000539.1 GCA_903903365.1 uncultured Methylococcaceae bacterium | reverse complement strand
TCTTAAAGCGATGTTCGGAAATATAAAGCAAAGCTTTAAAACACCAGAATAATAAAAAATAAGCTTTTGTAAAAAAGCCCAAGTAATGCTTGGGCTTTTTTTATGGCTCTTTTTGTGTTCTAAACGATAGTGGATACCAGAAAAATAAGGGCACACACAAATAGGATCGTAAAAATTAATCCTGCAATGACAAAAGTTGAAAGCGATCCGGTTTCAAAGTCTTTTTTTCTGTTTTTCTCACTTTGTATACCGACAAAAGCAGCTAGAACACTTTTAAATACTTGAGTGATTTTGGGTTTTGACATGCTCATCTCCTGATATAGTGACAAAAATAATAGAGCCAGCACGCTTTTTAAGCAATGATTATATTCAAGCAACATAACTACCCGTGGCACAATCAATGAACAAAACAGAATTATTAAAACAATGCATGTCCCAAAGAATCTTGTTTCTTGACGGGGCTATGGGTACGATGATCCAAAGCTACAAACTGGAAGAAAGGGATTATCGCGGCGAGCGTTTCGCCCAGTGGGATGTTGATCTTAAAGGCAATAATGATTTATTGTCATTAACGCAACCTGATATTATCAAAGCCATTCACTCTGCTTATTTTGAAGCGGGTTCTGATATTGTTGAGACCAACACCTTCAACTCAACCAGTATTGCCATGGCTGATTACCGAATGGAATCGTTAGCCTACGAAATTAACCTTGAGTCGGCACGTGTAGCCAAACAGGCTGCCGATGAATACACCCAAAAAACACCCGATAAACCGCGCTTTGTTGCCGGCGTCTTGGGGCCTACCAATCGTACGGCTTCAATGTCACCCGATGTCAATGATCCCGGCTTTAGAAATATTTCTTTTGACCAATTGGTTGTTGCCTACACAGAAGCCGCGCGTGGTCTGATTGATGGCGGCGCAGATATTATATTGATTGAAACCGTTTTTGATACGCTCAATGCGAAGGCCGCCATTTTTGCAATTGAAAATTATTTTGAACACATCGGTTATAAATTACCGGTTATGATTTCCGGAACCATTACTGACGCATCCGGCAGAACGCTGTCAGGACAAACCGTTGCGGCTTTTTGGAACTCATTAAAACATGTTCAACCCATTTCTTTTGGTTTCAACTGCGCCTTGGGTGCAACCGAATTACGTCAATATATCGCTGAATTATCAAGTATTGCTGATACCCATGTTTCCGCTCATCCTAATGCCGGCCTGCCTAATGAATTTGGTGAATATGATGAAACACCCGAACAAATGGCCAATGAATTGGCGGATTGGGCGCGTAGCGGCTATTTAAATATTATTGGCGGCTGTTGCGGTACTTCACCGGCCACGATAAAAGCCATCGTTGAGGCCGTGCAAATGCATCCGCCCCGCATGATTCCCGAGATTGAAAAAAAATGTCGGCTGGCGGGTCTTGAACCCATGTCTATTGGCCAAGACAGCCTGTTTGTTAATGTTGGCGAGCGGACTAATGTAACCGGTTCTGCTGCGTTTAAGCGATTGATTATTGAAGGTGATTTTGAAACCGCGTTGGACGTTGCCAAACAACAGGTTGAAAATGGCGCCCAGATTATCGACATCAACATGGACGAGGGCATGTTGGAGTCCAAAGACGCGATGGTGCGGTTCTTGATGCTGATTGCCTCTGAACCGGATATCGCCAAAGTACCTATTATGCTGGATTCTTCTAAATGGGATATTTTGGAAGCCGGTCTTAAATGTATCCAGGGCAAAGGCGTGGTGAATTCCATTTCGCTTAAAGAAGGCGAAGCCGCTTTTATTAAACACGCCAAACTTGTGCGTCGTTATGGCGCAGCAGTGATCGTTATGGCCTTTGATGAAGAAGGGCAGGCGGATACCAAAGCCAGAAAAATCGAAATATGTCAGCGGGCTTATAAAATCCTGACAGAACAGGTTGATTTTCCGCCTGAAGATATTATTTTTGATCCCAATATTTTCGCCATTGCCACCGGTATTGACGAACACAATAATTACGGCCTGGATTTTATTGAAGCCACGCACGAGATTAAACGAACCTTACCTTATGCGCTGATTTCCGGTGGTGTGTCAAACGTGTCCTTTTCGTTTCGCGGTAATAATCCGGTGCGCGAAGCCATCCACGCGGTGTTTTTATACCACGCCATTAAGGCCGGTATGTCGATGGGAATTGTTAATGCCGGACAGTTGGCTATTTATGCTGATATACCCGAAGATTTGCGAAATGCAGTTGAAGACGTGGTATTAAATCGTCACGATGGCAGTGGCACCGACAAGTTACTGGAGTTGGCTGCAAAATACCGGGGTGATGGCATTAGCAGTGAAGTCAAACAAGAAAATCTGGAGTGGCGTGAATGGCCGGTCAGTAAACGTTTGGAACACGCGCTGGTTAAAGGCATTACCGATTACATTGATGAAGATACTGAACAGGCCAGACAGGAAGCCGAAAGACCCTTGCATGTCATCGAAGGGGCGTTAATGGATGGCATGAATGTCGTCGGTGATTTGTTTGGCGAAGGTAAAATGTTCTTACCCCAAGTGGTTAAATCAGCACGGGTCATGAAAAAAGCCGTTGCTTATTTGATGCCGTTTATGGAAGCCGACAAAGCCGGAAACGAGCGGCAAACCAACGGTAAAATTCTCATGGCGACCGTAAAAGGCGACGTGCATGATATTGGTAAAAATATCGTTGCCGTGGTCTTGCAATGTAACAACTATGAAGTGATTGATTTAGGCGTTATGGTGCCGGCAGAAAAGATATTGCAAACGGCACGTTTGGAACACGTTGATATTATTGGTTTAAGCGGCTTGATTACGCCATCCCTCGATGAAATGGTGCATGTCGCTAAAGAAATGCAGCGTCAAGGTTTTACCATTCCGTTAATGATCGGTGGTGCTACTACCT
>CAIUYS010000538.1 GCA_903903365.1 uncultured Methylococcaceae bacterium | reverse complement strand
AGGCAAGTAATTGGAAAATATTGGATTGCATAACTCCCCATTCGCTATTTAAATCCGATAAAAACTTAATTATTTTTCAAGCAATATCAATGTGTTGAGATAAATCAATTAAGAAACAACTGGTTATAAAATTACTTTAAAATCAACATGCTACAAAATAAGCTAAAAAACATTATGTCCACGCACCTATTGCATTCGAGAGGCTGGCATGAAAAAATTATCAAAATATTTCAAATAAAAGTTAATTGATTGATTTTATTTACTTTTTAATTAATTATTTAAGGTTTTTTAAGGGCGAATGGCGAGTACTATCAAAACAATGTCTGATAAATCTGGAAAAACTGCGGTTTTTAGGTTCATACAACTACGCGGCAGCAAGTTAAATTTAGGTTAACTACAGGCAGATTAACGTATGAATAATCCAAAAATGACTTATTTTCCGGAGCAAGATGTTATTCATTTAGCTATGACGGATGAAGATGAAATGGCGAGCGTTGAATTAAGTCCTAATATTACTGCTGAGCTTAATGCTGATGGTGAATTAATCGGTGTCGAAATATTAAAAGCCAGTATTTTTTTAAGGGATTTTATTCTTGAAAGCACTCAAGCCAAGCTTATGCAGATAAGTGATCGAGCCAATTAAAATTAAACGTGAAGAAAATTGAAAATATAGTTATGGATAGAGAACTTAAGGATCAACAACAATGATTGCAGAATTGGGACATTTTTCACTGATACTCGCTTTGTGTATGGCACTGGTGCTAGGCACTTTGCCGATTATTGGCGCGTTTCGCAGTCAGGCGGGATGGGTTGCCGTCGCCCGGCCTGCCGCGTTCGGACAACTATTGTTTATGGCCTTATCTTACGGTTGCCTGACTTATAGCTGTTTGACGCATGATTTTTCGGTCAAATATATTGCCACCAACTCCAACACATCATTGCCTGTCCTGTATTTAATTTCAGGCGTATGGGGCGCACATGAAGGCTCATTATTATTGTGGGGTTTGGTGCTTACGATATGGACAGGTTTGGTTGCGCAATTTAGCAAAAGCATTCCAGACGCTACCTTGGCCAGAGTGTTGGGCGTCATGGGTTTGGTTTCCATCGGTTTTATCCTGTTTTTATTGCTGACGTCCAATCCGTTTGAGCGTCTTTTTCCTGCGCCTTTGGAAGGACGGGATTTAAATCCTTTATTGCAAGATCCCGGTTTAGCCATCCATCCACCCATGCTGTATATGGGCTATGTCGGTTTTTCCGTGGCCTTTGCTTTTGCTATTGCCGCTTTACTTGAAGGTCGTTTGGACGCTGCTTGGGCACGGTGGTCAAGACCGTGGACCAACATGGCCTGGATGTTTCTAACGCTGGGTATTGCCTTGGGGAGTTGGTGGGCTTATTACGAATTAGGCTGGGGCGGTTGGTGGTTTTGGGATCCGGTAGAAAATGCTTCGTTTATGCCTTGGTTGGTAGGAACGGCTTTAATACATTCATTAGCCGCTACTGAAAAACGCGGCGTTTTTAAAACATGGACGGTTTTACTGGCGATTTTTGCTTTTTCATTAAGTTTGTTAGGTACTTTTCTGGTGCGTTCGGGCGTGTTAACCTCGGTTCATGCTTTTGCCAGTGATCCTGCACGCGGCTTGTTTATTCTGGTATTTTTAGCGGTCGTGGTCGGTGGTTCGTTATTGCTGTATGCCGTCAGAGCACCTACCGTTAAAAGCAGCGCAACGTTTGAACTGGTCTCCAGAGAATCTGCAATTTTACTCAATAACGTTCTGCTGGTAGTAACGGCCGCCAGTATTTTACTGGGCACCTTATATCCTTTGGTGATTGATGCTCTGGGCTTAGGCAAGATTTCTGTCGGCCCTCCGTATTTTAATGCCGTGTTTATTCCCTTAATGGCTCCACTGTCTGTTGCCGTGGGCTTGGGCATGTTATTACGTTGGAAAAAAGATTCCATCAGTCAGTTGGCCTTGCGGGTACGCTGGATTATCGCGGCTTGTGTCGCGGGCGGCTTGTTGCTTCCTGTACTAATGCCTTTTTATTCCTGGGGTGCGGCGTTGGGCTTAACGCTGGCCTTGTGGACGGTTGCCGTTACCGTGCTGTCTTTTATTGATCGCTTGGGAGCCAAAGGCTTTTCATGGCAACGACTGCAAACAGTACCCGCCGGTTTTTATGGCATGACCATCGCACATTTAGGGATTGCCGTTTTTGTGACCGGAATCACTTTAACCAGCGTTTACAGTGTTGAAAAAGATGTCCGCATGGCACCCAGTGAAACCATTGATATGTCCGGTTATATTTTTGAGTTTAAAGGTGTTACCCAAACCAAAGGCCCCAACTATGTGGCCCAGCAGGCATTCGTAACCGTAAGTCATGACGGCAAGCAGGTTGCCCGGCTTGAACCACAAAAACGGGTTTATCAGGTGCAAACCATGCCCATGACAGAAGCGGCGATTGATGCCGGATTGTCCAGAGATTTGTTTGTGGCTATCGGTGAACCGCTGGGTAATGAAGGTGCGTGGAGTTTGCGGATTTATTACAAAGCCTTCATTCGCTGGATCTGGATGGGTGCGGTATTTATGGCCGTCGGTGGATTGTGTGCGGCTTGTGACAAGCGTTATCGCGTTGCCAAGTCAGTGACCCATTGAAAAATCTTCAATGAAATATTTGCTTGATACGTGCATCATTATTTCAGCTTTACGCTCAAAACAAGGCGCGAGTCATTTCTTGTTGCGAAAGGCAGTATTAAAACAATTGCCTATTCAATGGCTGTATATGAAAAAATTAAAAAATTTATCGGCATCCGTCACCCAAGAAGATATTCTGGCTTTGCTTGATAAAGCGCCTGAGTGTGAACCGTTACTAAAAGACAAAATGCCTTAAAAATTAACATAATGCTTAAATTTATAATCCCCTTATTATTATTCATCATCCTGGCGGTGTTTCTGGCGCTGGGTTTAAATCTTAATCCAAGTGAAATTCCTTCACCGTTTATTAACAAACCCGCACCGAATTTTTCCGCTCCCAAGTTGCAAGCGCCCGAGCAAAAATTAACGCCGGCCGATTTAAAAGGTAAAGTCTGGTTGTTTAATGTCTGGGCATCGTGGTGCGTGTCGTGTCGTGCAGAACATCCGATATTGAATCAGTTGGCTCAACAACAGGCGGTTGTTATTGTCGGGTTGAATTATAAGGATGATCCTAATGATGCCCAAAAATGGCTGGATACCTTGGGTAATCCCTATAACGTCAGCATTATGGATCAGGATGGCCGCATCGGGATAGACTATGGCGTATACGGTGTGCCGGAAACTTTTGTAATTGATAAAAAAGGGCTGATTCGTTACAAACATACCGGGCCGGTTACTGCGGAAGATGTGCAGCAAATCTTTCTCCCTTTAATTGCCAAATTACAAACGGAACCTTAATGAAGCGTTTATTGTTTATTTTTCTGTTGATGTTGTCTGGTAGCGGTTACGCACTGGATTATCGGCAATTATCCGATCCCAAGCAGCAAGAAAGCTACGAGACTTTGACTTCGGAATTACGTTGTCTGGTGTGTCAAAATCAAACCATCGGCGATTCCAATGCCGAACTGGCCGCAGATTTGCGCAGGCAAGTTTATGAGATGTTGGAACAGGGGAAATCCAAGGAAGAAATTGTTCAGTTTATGACGGATCGCTACGGTGATTTTGTGTTGTATAAACCGCCCTTTAAAGGCAAAACCAGTGTGCTCTGGATTGCGCCGGTGGTGTTTTTATTAATGGGTTTAATCGCGGTATTT
>CAIUYS010000537.1 GCA_903903365.1 uncultured Methylococcaceae bacterium | reverse complement strand
CTGAATTTGTCCGCTTTGATCATCACCCAGCAATTCACCGGCACCCCGAATTTCCAAATCGTTTGAGGACAACATAAAACCGGCCCCTAAATCACCGGAAGCCTCAACCGCTTGCAGGCGTTTCATGGCATCTTTGCTCATTAAAGATTTTGGCGGCACGATAAAATAAGCGTAAGCACGATGATGAGACCGCCCTACCCGGCCGCGTAATTGGTGCAATTGCGCCAGCCCCAATTTGTCCGCCCGATCAATAATAATGGTATTGGCGCTGGGAATGTCGATACCGCTTTCGATAATGGTAGAACACAACAATAAATTAAAACGCTGATGATAAAAATCCAGCATGATGCGTTCCAGTTCACGCTCCGGCAATTGTCCATGCGCTATTTCAATCCGCGCTTCCGGTATTAGTTCACCCAGTTGCCTTGCCATTTTTTCCATGCTTTTAACTTCGTTGTGCAGAAAAAATACTTGGCCACCGCGTTTAATCTCACGCAAACAGGCTTCCCTGATCTGTGCATCGACCCATTCGCTAATAAAGGTTTTGATGGCATGACGATTAGGCGGCGGGCTGGCAATAATGGAAATATCCCTTAAGCCCGACATCGCCATATTTAAGGTTCGTGGAATAGGCGTTGCTGTTAGCGTCAACAGATCCAACTCGCTACGCATCTTTTTAAAGTGTTCTTTTTGGCGGACACCAAAGCGATGCTCTTCATCAATGACCACCAGACCCAGTGCTTTAAATTTAAGGTCATTGGACAATAAAGTATGCGTGCCAATAACAATATCAACCTTGCCTTCAGCCAAGTCTTCGGTAATTTTTTTTAGCTGTTTGGGGGCAACAAAACGCGACATGACTTCAACGCGAAACGGCCAATCGGCAAACCGATCCCGGAAATTTTGATAATGCTGCTGGGCCAGTAAGGTTGTCGGTACCAAAACCGCCACCTGTTTTCCGCTTTGTACGGCAATAAATGCCGCCCGCATGGACACTTCGGTTTTACCAAAACCCACATCGCCGCAAATGACCCGATCCATAGGCTGCGGACTGGCCATGTCTTCCAGTATGGTTTCAATCGCAGACTGCTGGTCCGGGGTTTCTTCAAAAGGAAAGGCATCGGCAAACGCTTGATAATCTGCATCTTCAATAACAAAAGCATGGCCTTTCTTAAGCGCTCTTTTGGCATGAATTTCCAATAATTCAGCTGCAACATCCCGAATGCGTGCAATCGCTTTTTTCTTGAGTTTTCCCCACTGATCGCCACCCAACTTATGCAACGGTGCATTTTCCGGACTCACGCCCGAGTAACGGCCAATGACATGTAAGGAAGAAACGGGGACATAAAGCTTGTCATTCTGGGCGTATTCCAACGTCAAAAACTCCGCCTTAATGCCGCCCACTTCAAGAGTTTGCAACCCCAAGTAACGACCGACGCCATGTTCCTGATGCACAACCGGTGCGCCTATCGTCAACTCATTCAGATTATTGACAATATTTTCCAGTTCACGCGCCCCCGATTGACGCCTTCTTCGCCGTTGCAACACTTTTTCACCGGATAGCAAACTTTCCGTGATAATGGCAATAGCGGGCGATTTATTTTGCTCAGACTCCAGCCATAAACCGTATTCCATCGGCGCCACCAGCATACAAGGCGACACGTCCGACTGTAAAAATGCCTGCCAACTATCGACCTGTTTAACGCTAATTTTAAACGCTCTTAACTTGTCAATCAGGCCTTCCCGTCGCCCTGCCGATTCGGCAACAAATAGAATTTTTCCGGAAAAGGCGTTAATAAATTGCTGTAAAGCCTTGGCAGGCTCACTGAGCTTGGCATCCAGCGTTAGATTAGGCAACGGATGACAAGTGAAAGCGACACTATCGACCGTCTCTTTATTACCCAGCGTAATACGCGAGAATACCGCCGCTCTTTGGGCCAATTCCTCAGCCGATAAAAACAACTGTTCAGGCTTTAATATAGGCCTTTCAATATCGTATTTTCGTTGCTGGAAACGCTCGTCAGCTTCGGCATAAAAAGCCTGTGCGGTGGCATCAAATATTTCTGACACCACCAAAACCGCTGTCGACGGCAAATAATCAAACAAGGTTGCCGTTTGCTCGACAAACAACGGCAAATAGTATTCAATCCCGTTGGGCGTAATGCCTTTACTGACATCGACATACAAGGTGTTTTTAGGTGACACTTCCGGAAAAGTGTCTCTAAAAGCCTGCCGAAAATGTTTGATAGACTCATCCGTAAACGGAAATTCCCGTGCAGGGAATAACTGGATCTGGTTGATTTTTTCCAGTGACCGTTGGGTTTCAGGATCAAACGTGCGAATCGATTCAATATCTTCATCAAACAATTCAATGCGAAAAGGTAATTTACTACCCATCGGAAACAAATCAACAATCGCACCTCTAACTGCAAATTCGGCATGTTGATAAACTTGTGACACGCATTGATAACCGACGCTTTCCAGCTTGAGCCTATTCAGTTCCAGATTAAAATCATCGCCCACTTTAATAGAAAAACTATTGGCTAAAACATGCTCTCTCGGAGCCAGTCGATGCATCAACGTGGTTACCGAAACCACCAGAGCGCCCCGTTTTACCTGTGGCAATAAAGCCAGCGTTTTTAAACGCTCGGAAATAATTTCCGGCAATGGTGAAAAAACGTCGTAAGGCAAGGTTTCCCAATCGGGAAACTGCAAAATCGGATACTCGCCCTGCAAAAAAAACGCCAACTCATGCTCAAGACGCAAGGCCGTTTGATTATCAGGCGTAACGATCACAAACAGACGGTTTTCATTTTTTATGGCCGAAGCCAACGCCAGAGAATCACCGCAGCCGGTTAAGCCTGTCCAAATAACAGCCTGGTCTTTTGATTGAGGAACAGTAGGGGAAAAAATTTGAGTATCAGCCATTCGGTAGCAGCTATCAGTGGGTTGTTAAGTTTAATTAAGCATTGTTCGGTTAAATCCAGTTTATCACTCGTTTATTAATGTTTCATGTATTGATGAACTCTATCTTCCAAAGCATTAACTCAAAAACATCGCATCGCCATAACTAAAGAATCGGTAAGATTCATCAATCGCATGACTGTAAGCATTCATAATCGGATTGTAACCTGCAAACGCTGAAACCAGCATCAACAAAGTAGATTCAGGGAGATGAAAATTGGTCAACATGGCATCAACTGACTTAAATTGATAACCGGGGGTAATAAACAAATCGGTATCACCAAAACCGGGTTCAAGCTGACCGCTTTTAGAGGCCGATTCCAACGCCCTGACTGCCGTTGTACCAATGGCAATAACTCTTCCGCCTCTTTCCCTGGTTTGTAGTACCGCATCCACAGCAGCTTGAGACACGGCAAAATATTCTTTGTGCATTAAGTGTTCAGATAAATCTTCTACTCGCACCGGTTGAAAGGTTCCGCTACCCACATGTAACGTCACAAAAGCCGTTTGTGTGCCTTTGGCTTTAATTTTATCTATCATCGCCAGATCAAAATGCAGACCGGCTGTCGGTGCGGCTACCGCACCTGATTCTTTGGCAAACACCGTTTGATAACGTGTAAAATCAGATTCATCATCTTCACGGGTAATATAAGGCGGCAACGGAATATGACCGATTTGTTCCAATAACCAGAGTAAGTTCACATCGGCAAACTCCAGCTCAAACAAATCATCTGCCCTCCCCTGTACGACACAGTGATAGCCTTGATCCAGCTTAATCAATGTACCCGGCTTTGATGATTTACTGGCTTTAACATGAGCAATGGCGTGATGATCATCAAGAATACGCTCAATCAGAATCTCCACTTTACCGCCGCTTTTTTTGGTGCCATACAGTCGGGCGGGAATCACCTTGGTATTATTAAAAACCAGCAAATCTTGCTCATGAATTAAATCAATAAAATCGGTAAACAGCCGATCGACTATTTCACCGCTGTCTCGGTCCATACACAATAAGCGGCTTGCATCACGTTCAGCCAAGGGTTTTTGCGCAATTAACGCATCGGGTAACAGGTAGTTAAAATCACTTTTTTTCATAGCCGGTGATAGTATCAGGTTAAGCCAATGAATTCACCTTAAAAAATAAACTGGCTTTTTTTAACAAGTGTCCTTATAATACCCATTCTTTGCCGGGGTGGCGGAACTGGTAGACGCGCCGGATTCAAAATCCGGTTGGGGTGACTCAGTGCCGGTT
>CAIUYS010000536.1 GCA_903903365.1 uncultured Methylococcaceae bacterium | reverse complement strand
GCCATATCCGGGGCAATATTGCTGGCTTGACCGGAAGCGCCGGACAGAAAGCCTGAATCATCAATCAACCCGGTTGCCGGATCAGAAGCAACCACGCTATTGCCGTACAAGTCAGCAGTAAAAAGAGCCCCGCCACAGTTTGGATCTTTCGGAAACAAATCCTTACGATCCCCGCCCCGGTTATAGAACTCGACGGTTTGTTCCAGCGTTGCATTTCCACCATTATGAAAATAAGGCCCGGTTAATTCCACATTACGTAAGGTCGATGTTTTAAACGCACCATCAACCGCATCACGCTCGTCACTAACAACGGGATCCATACCGGATATTCCGCCCCAAGACGTTGTTAGCGGGTTCCAGGCAATCCAACCCAGATTGGCGGCAAACAACGTAGAATCCGTCTGAAACGGGTCAGGTGATAAACTGGAGATATTAGGCGCGACAATAGAAAAATCCATGGGGTTATTAGCCTTCAGCTTTGCATTTCGCGTAAAAGACAAAGGATAACCATAGCCATCACTGGCTCCAACACCCAAGTCTTCTGCCGAAGGACGCACACCAATATTATAAAACCCGGTATCATATAAGGCGAAGCCGCCATCCCCCATTAACATGCGCTCAATATATTTATCGGTGTTGGGTGTATTAGTGGGGTTCAACACATGCGTGACGGATGCGGCGGTAAATTCAGAACCCAAATGACAAGCAATACATTTGCCTTGATTCAAAAACAAATTCAAGCCATTTTGCTCTTGGGCGGTAAGATTATCCCGGCCATTAACTGTCTGATCGAAGCGTGAATCATCAGAAACCAGCGTTGACTCATAAGCTTGAATAGCCAAACCCCAAAACAATGAAAAGTTGTTTTCAATCAGTTTATAACCGTCTACCGTTTGCGTATCAGGCACATCCCAATAGGCATTATTAAAAGCACTTTGAATCAATAGCTTATAAGTATTTACAGGTTTAATATCACCAGCCAGGCTAGTATATGGCCCCAATACGCTATCAGAGACATCCACCTTTTGTTTACCTAATGGTTTGACTGCCAGTATTTTTTTGCCCAACTCAGAAAAATCTTTGCCGCCACATGACATTTCAAAATCACTTAGCGCAGGGCCAACTGCTTGCGATGCAAGGCTGGCGTTATAGATGGCAATCCTGTTTTTAACCAGCTTACCTATAGAATTTTTGATATATATTTCGGTAGCCGGCGTCATTGCCGGATTAGCAAACCGCCTAAGACCAAAGGGATCCAGCCCGTTAAAGACGTTATTTGCCCGGCCATCCCAGAAATTACGAAAATTATAAACCGCATTAATAATGGTGGGGGTATTACGCGGCTCGACCTGACGCACCGAGTTTCCGCCCACATTAAACAGCGGCATATTAGGACCCGACTTAGGAAACCTTTTTTTACACAGTTCTTTTTTACCTGAAGGTGTCAAGCCATTAAATGTTGAATAGTAAGCCCCTTGTGATGACACCACATCATCACTATCATAAATAATTTGAGCATTTCGGTCAGCTTGATGCGCTTGGCCTGCGACAGGAATTTGTGGCTCTTGATATTGCCGAAACGGAAAATCGGTCTTTTTAAGTGTGTAATTGGGGCCTTTTCCAGAGGTGGGCAACAACGGATCCAAGTTGGTCGTGTTGGGATACGAAGCCATGAAATCGAAAACTTTGCCTATAGGGGTAACACCGTCACTGGCAAACTTGCCGCCGGCATTTCTTAAGCCCGGGTCAATCTGATTTTTTATGCGGTTATCCGCACCCGCCTGAAAGTGACAACTGGCACAGGCGAGACCATCACTACCGACCTGACTATCCCAAAACAACATTTTTCCAAGCGCTATCGCTGCGGCCTTGTTTTTAATAATGCTCGGCGATATCGACGCTTGATTACCACTGCCATCAACCGTATAGGGTTCCGGCACAGGCGTACATTTAAGCGAACCGGGCACTTCCGGAAAGTTAACCCTATCCATGGCATTAGCCGCACAAAAAACTTGCAAAGGTGTTGGCTTGGCGACAGTCGCAGCCATAGCCGGCTGTCCAAAAGCAACCAGTAAAGCCGTCACCCCCAGAAAAGTAACCCGTTCAAAAAGATCTATCAAACCCTTTCGACTTAATGTAAATATCATATTCATAATAAATTCTCTCCAGGGAGGTGATGGCTTGGTTAAAATTGGCAAGTATTAACAATACCGGTACTGGTAGTGATTACACCGCAGATCAGTGTAGGCACACTACTCCCAACCCCACCACGACTTGAATAGACAGTGACTGATTCTGGAAGTGTATAGATATTGGTAGGCAACGCTGGATTTCCACGCGGATGCAACGGATCTACAATGGTTCCGGACGCTGAATACACCCAGCACGGGTTGTTTGCAGCAGGACATGGCAACCCTCCCGCAGGCGCTACCGCAGGATTGGTTACCAACTGCATCGGCTGGGGATCAGTAGACATCAGTACGCCTGACGCACCGGTAGCCTGTACATACAATTGCAGGTTAGGTGTCGCGTTTGGTAGCGAAGAAGTTGCAGTAACAGTCAGCTTGCCTTTATTTTGCTTGTTGTCCCAAGTAGCTTTAAGAACAGTAACCCTATCAGGCGTTTGTGTTGTAGGGACAGTTAACTGCATCGCCAACTTGCCCGCACATTGACTTGGTGACGGCATTGGCTGCGCCCACGGCGCAGGATCAAGCGGCTCTACAATGGGTGGATTGCTGCCCGCACTTGCGGTGGTCAATGGCCCGGAACCACAAGCCAGAAACGCCAAATCCTGAAAGTTATTGGGTAGTACCGGATCTCCCAGAAACAAGTTTTCAGGAAAAATGTACTCAAAGTTGGGCGCATTATACTGACCCGCAACCAAGCCGTTGGCATACTTGCCGGCAGGGTTTTTTGGATCCTGATAGGCTTGCGGCAGGTAACAAGGCATGGTTTTACTGTTACACAGCGACCGACTCACAATGCGCATATTTCGCGTTGGTGGAGCATAAGCACCGGTAGCGGGCACAAAGCGTAAGCGTCCGATGACCGGTGGACCGGAAGGATTTACGCTACTTAATAAGCGCTCAGTCACCAGTCCGGTTACCTTATCTACATCCATGGCAAAAATATCAACCAGGGTACTGGGATCGGTAGTAAAGCCCTCAACCTTGATTCTTGACGTAGCTTCCTGTGGAATATTCTGGATGGGTAACGCATTGGTTCCTGCCAGCAAACCTTCAATCATCACATAAGCCGGCTTGGTACCTGGATAGGTATAAATGCCTACATGGTTATTAATGGTATGTGCGGAAATATAATAAGGTGAGGCAGCCGTTTGATTTGCAGCAGAGGTATCAATCAACAACGTCCCTGAGTAATCAATATAATCACCCACTTCAAAAGGTGCTTGCCGATCCGGGCGTGTGGTACAAGGGTTAGTGATGACTCCTCCTTTAGGGTCGACAAGCGTTCCGCAAGAACCTGCCATTGGCGCTGGATCAATAGGTAACGCATCCATTACGAAGCTATGGCAATAACCATCCTTTTGCGCCGGAAAAGCAGGAAAAGTAATACCATTGGCGGTAGGTAAATTGGTACATTTAGAGCCGTTGTTACCTTGCTTGGGACGGTTCTGTTGTGGACAAAGCGCATCTGTATCGCCGCTGGTACCAAAAGGATAAGCCCTGGGGATACACATTGGAAACCCGGTAGCCGCATGGATCGTCGGATTATCCGTATCCGCCGTAAAACGTTTATCAAAGTGACTTTCTTCAACATCACAACGCTCTGTTTCCGGTAATAAAAGACAACCGGGCCCGCCATGTTTTAAGCCAAAACGACCGACAGTATCGTTAATACGGACACGGGCGTCCGGAGCCAGGCATTGTGGACTGGCTGTTGATTGCCCCAGAAGTCCGTTAGTCGGCAAGCCTGAAGAGACACAAAGTTCCCCCGTTGTGTAATCAATTGATTTGATATAACCCTGCCCCACATTAAGGCTTTGTTGTGAAATAAAAACCAGCCCGGCGATATGCTGGTTATCCCCCGTCACAGTATCCTTAACAATATTCCCTTGTATATGGATTTCATAAGCGGGCAAAGGCAACAAATCCGGCGTCATGATTTTATCGTCCAGTGCCAAACCCGAGGTACCTAGAGCCGTACCGAACGGTGTTAAGGCAGAATCGAAAAGCTCTGCCCAAGTTAACGAAGTCGCCGGCATCTGCAGAATGGTATTGCAGGGAATGATTATATCAACGCCATTCACGGTTACCCGGCCGCCCCACAGGCGCGGATCAATATAGGTACCAGAATCTGTGCAAACATAGGGATCCACGCTAGCATTTTGTATATGTCCGGTTACATCAAACTGCGTTGGCACAGCTGGCGGTGGTGTCGCAGGGCTGACCGGAAAAATAGCAGGCTTGAAAAGATTTTGGTTACCTTGCGCGGCGAATGCGCAATTAGCAGCGATCAGTACACCCGCCAAGCAAATGGCGATGGAAAGGTATTTGAATTTCATAACAGGAACCCCTTTAAATTATTTAATTGCTCTAAATCCTGCGCTGCGGGCACCGAATCTTTTATTTGCCTACATATTCATTAACCGTCAGCGTTGTAATCCCCAACCTGGCAGTTCGTAGGGCGTGCCGTGCGCGCCTTATTTTTCAAGTCGCGCACGGCACGCCCTACAGAAATTAATGTCGTTTAATCAACGAATGTCTCTATACAAAACTGCATGGGGGGTAATGTTTTAACCCATCATTTCTGCCAACACCGGCCGTGCACCGTTGGGTTCCATCCAGCGAACATATTCAGCAAGGTATTTAGGATCACCCAATGCCGGTGCCATGCCCCAGCGCTCCAGTGCTTCAATACCAAACTTGACAACACCCAAATGCTCACTTTTATCTTTATCCAAACGAGGATCAGAAAACTTAAATCCCAGATGCTCCCTAAGCAGCTCAATATTGGCTTTGGAACCGGTCAAAAATGTCCAACCCGGCTTAATTTTGTGCATTTCGGTATAGGCTTTTAAAACTGCCGGGGTATCGTGTTCGGGTTGTAGGGAAATTGAATACATAAAAACATCCTTGCCCATACGCTCACCAAATTCTTTATAAACCTGTTTCAGGTTGGCGGTCATACCGGGACAAATACCTTGGCAGTCGGTGTACGTAAAATTGATCATGACGGTTTTGTTCTTGATAAGATCATCATAAAAACGCACTACCTTGCCTTCATGCGTTACCACCGGCACATTAGGAAAAGTCCGTCTGCTGCGGCTTGCCTGGTTGCCGGTAACCGGCGTTAGGGGAATAGCCAAACTCTCCGGAATAAAGGCTAAAGCGGCAACCCCTAAAGAAGCGCCGGTCAAATTTTTAATAAAGTCTCTTTTGTTCATGGCTGGTTACTCTTTAATAGTTAAGTTAGACACATTACTTGCCGGCATTAGGATCGGTAGGCGGCACGATCTTAAAGCGAATCATCATGGCGTGATCTTCATGCACTACGTTATGGCAGTGCATGGGGTAATCGCCAACCCAATCACGAAACTGCATACGGAATGTAATGCTGGTTGTTCCCGTCGCACCTTGGGCACCATCACCAATTCTCACCACATCTTTTCTGGATAAGTCATCAATTGCCGGCGCTTTACCATCACGATTAATAATCTCAAATTCCTCATGATGGATATGCACCGGATGTGACCAACCACCGGGTGAAGTGAGTGTCCACTCTTCCTGAGAGCCTTCTATCGGATAAGCGCTGACAATAGTTGGGTTAAAAAACTTGCCATTAACATTCCAGGCACCGTTACTGGTACCAAAGTCAAACTTGCGCTTGATTTTGATCGGGTTTTTAGTGCGATCAGGCATCGGCACCATCACTTGGGTTTGAAGCGTCGCCAACGATGCACTGTTATCAACCACAGTGGCACTTGAAACGATAAACTTAAGCAATTGGGTTTTACTACTGGAGGCTAAAATCTTGCCGCTAGTACCTTTGCCGTTGAGTTGTTCGAGACGATTTTCCAGGTAAATCACATCGCCAGGATTATATTTACTAAAATCAATGATAACGTCGGCGCGTTCTGCAACGCCCAAACGTATGCTGGACACGACTTGCGCTTTGGGCAACAGATTACCGCAATTGGCAATTCGGGTCATGGTAGTGGGCACCTTTGTATTGGTGCTGCTTAACGACAATTCAATGAAGCGCGAAGGTCCCGCATCCAGAAAACGGAACCGGTATTTACGGCGATCAACCGTCAAATAAGGTTTAATCTTAAAGTTAACGGTTTGCTGATCGCCAAGAATGCCTTCAATATTAAAGCTGTCAAAAAACATCTGTCCGGTTTGATCCAGCACCTTGTCAGTAAACAACAACGGTATATCGTATTTACCGCTGGGCAGTCTCAAGCCGGTCGTTTCATCATCGGTATCCAGATTAATATCTTTACTGAACAAGGTGTAAAACGAAGCCAAACCTTTATAAACATTTTGCGCGGTAAAATCCATCCGGTGGTCATGAAACCACAGCGTGCTTTGGGTTTCCTGCCAATCCCCGGGGCACCACAAACCCTTTGGATTAGCCGCATCGGTACGGATGGTTCCAGTCTTATGGGTGCTGGCGAAACCGGCACGAACATTGGGATACCAGTAGTCCCACCATTTGCCTGAATCAAAAAAGCGCATGGGGCCGCCATCGGATTCTGGCGGATTATGGGCATTATGAAGATGCGGTGAACACTGACTGATGCCAAAACCTTGCGTATCCCTGCCGTCTTTGGGCAAGCCATTGTACATGCGCATCAACACCGGCGAGCCATACTGCGCCTTTAAACGCAACACGCCGGCAGCAAACTCGCCCTTGCTGTTTGGATTCATGTCAACGTAAGTCCACACCTTGGAATTAAATGTAGGATACTCGGCTGCAGAATAGAAATTCCAGTCAATTTCCTTGGCCATCAACTCATATTTAGTACAAGCTGCAAAACCGCCCAGCTCATCCCAGCGTTGATGTTCTTCAGAACGTGCTTCGGTGAAATTCTCATAATCGCCAATAGGCCCTTTGCCGGGGTTATAAATATTATGCGATTCCGAGCACTGACCCTTGTCTCCAAGGGGCCCTGCAAAATTTGCCACGGAAACAGCCGTTCCGGGAATGGGCAGCGGATCTGACCAAGGTTTGGTGCAGGGAGGGCTAATGATTCCCGTAGTGGCCGCTTCAGCCAGATTAGGCAGGAAATTACGCCCGCCTATCGCTGCCAGCCCACCCACACCGGCGGTTAAACCCATTTTAAACAAATCCCGTCGCGATACGCCTGCCGCCTCGATGTCCCTGACTTCTTTCATATAACGTTCAACAGTCTTCTCTTGACGGCTGAAGTTTGTCGCTTTTATAATTTTTTTAAACATGACACATTCCTCTCAAATTTTGACTATTGCACTACAACGACTTGCCTTGCTTTTAGTAAACTACAGGTTGGGTTAGTCATTACACAGTGGTAACCTGAGTACCTTTTTTTTAAATATTTTTTTTACTGATTTGAACCTTTGATCATTACTCTGGAATTAATAACCAAGAAGATAAAAAATGCCTTCTTGTTGGTTAATAAAGCATTCCACTGCTTGTTAACTGACGTTTGACGCCTTACTGATTTTTTAAACATGATACATTTCCCTTATTTTTGACTTACAACCCCCGCTCTATCGATAGCGGTTTTAATAATGTAGGTTGGGTTAGCAACCTACATTATGAAAAATTGTTTTAAATATTTTCTGTTGCTTTGAACCTTTGAATATCACTTTGGAATTAATTATCAGGAATACACAAAAAGCATTTTTTAAAGCCGATGAGGCTTTTAAACATTAAAAATCCATCGAATTAATCAGGCATGTCATTACTAAAGCAATGGCTATGCCAGCAGGCATAACCTAATGATTCTTATTGATTAAATGTTTTTATCAAAAAAACAAACCGGTTCGATAATGGAAGAACTGTAATGTTTTTGATACACAAACAAGTGAATTTAAGAATTAGCCCAAAAATCACTGTAATATCTGTGTTACATAAAGACGGAAAATTTAGAAGGCTGGAGCTTGGGAAACTGATTTCGGCACAGGATAATTACATTCATGCGCCAATGATTTAGAAGATGAAACCGTTTAAATACAGTGGAATGGGGGATTATTGAATGGTTAACGGGGTTATTGCAAGTTCTTGCAATGTGTCTTCAAACTCTTGAATGCGTGATAAAAAAGACCGTATCCGGTATTATTTTGAACTGTTACAAATTTAATACACCGGTTACTACGTCTATTTATAGGTTAAGCGGTTACTCATACTAAACATCAATATTCAGATGCTTTTTCATGCGCGACAATACGATGAACTACCAGCCGTTGACCTGGTTAAGACGGATCACCACAAATGTCTCCAGGCGTTTGTGGTGGTATAAATCAATTACTGGAACGTGACGTGGATGGCAACCCCGTTACTCAAGCTCTGAGAACTGTAAAGCCTTTAATCGTTTTAGTCGGGGTTAGAACCTCGAAAGGCATCGTTTTATCAATCAAACTATTCAACTACTTTCTAACAAAAACGAACGCGGGGCGGGGTTTGCAACCACGCCCCAAACGTTTGGTATTTACCGTTATTCAAAAATTTTGCGTTAGGTATATATAGATGTTTAGTTCAGGCAGGGTAAAAACGTGAGTAACGGGGTTGCAAACCCCGTCACGCGGAAAAATAAGATACCCAAAGTTTAATGACTTTGGGTTTTAACCAGCGCTTCATCAGTTACACGCCTACTATGTTCCTTGCTACTTGCATCCATATAAATAATCAAATCTTCTACT
>CAIUYS010000535.1 GCA_903903365.1 uncultured Methylococcaceae bacterium | reverse complement strand
TTCATTTTACGAGTTAATCTGTCTTACCGTGTTATCACGAAGATACAAAGAGCTCGAAGTTTTTACTTTTTATTTTCTTCGTGCTCTTCGCGTCTTCGTGGTCAACTGCCTTCAAATACCCAGATTATTTCCCTACCACTGCGACTCCCCAGTTTCAGGATCGTACATTTCGTGGACAATTTTATGACGGTTGGCAATAAGTTCTTCGATGCTGGGTGAATTGCTCATGGCGCGTGAAATAGCCAGTTTCATGGCTTCGTAGTTGGTGCGATATAAATCTTTACGATCCAGTTCAGGGTTGGTGGCGCATTCTGGCGCTATCCATAGCATCGCAATGATGCATAAATCATTGGCTTTATCGGCGGGAATAACACCGGCGATAACGCTGTCAATAACCGCATCGGCAACAGCCGACTGCACGGGGCCGCCAAATAAATTGATATAGGCGGAAGATTTCATGGTCACTTTGGGGACGATTATCGTCGCAGGACGCACTTGTTGGTTGCAGGCGCGGATAGCAAACATGCGGGTATGACCTTCAGTTTGCCCCATCAAATTTGCAAAGGCGTTTCCTGCGGGGCCTTTGACACTGCCAATAAGAATTTCAGGCATGGCATCAGTGCCTTGTCCTTCGCTGGAAAATACGGTTGCTTCACCGGTTCTAAACCAAATTGTATCTGACATTAAAAAACCTAAACGAGTAGTGTATAAAAACAGGCATTTTATGACGGATGGCCGGAGGCGGCAATACTTATCTATTTTGCCAAAATAGTGCAACGGCAAAAGGGCAGGGGAAGCGGCAAAACGCTGTTATGATAAAATGCGTCTTTTTCAAGGCTTATTGACAGCCCCGATTTAAGTAAGTCCTTTTATTTTTTAATAGCCATGGAACTTACTGAATAAATTTTTTACTAACTGGCTGTTATTGAAAAATCCACCAACTGTAACAACAAAAAGTTGCAATTTCTTTAGTCTGATTAGAACCATCAGATTAAAGAGCTGGATGTACTGCCTGAAATGCCTCGTTGATTTCCCGCCTACCGACTTAACTTATCGCCGATTTTCGTTTTTTAGCACTGACCAAAATAACAGGATATTTACCTTTTTGTTTTTACATCTCGCCTGTCGAATTCAATCCATTATAGGATTGCCCCGGCAATTGCATGAGAAAGGGCATCGGTATATCCAAAAAAACGCTTGTTTTAAGGAGGCCGTTATTACCCTAAACAAGCCAATTTACAGTCCGTAGCTGGAACGGATATAAGTCCAGACGCCGAATATCGGAATGTGGGCGTGTAAATAACATCCGAGGGTTAGGGGTCGTGCCACGTTATAGTTTTCATATCGATCCTCATGACTGCCTAACCATCCTAATTATAAAATAGTGGTACAGATACCACCCTTTTCTAAATCCAATTAAAAGTGAGTCAATTTACCTTTATGCCACAACAGTTTACCCGTCTTGAAATGTTAGCCACTTCAGATTCCAAAAATAACCAGTCCAGCCGAGAAGATTTAATTCAGTCTGTTTCAAAGTACGCGCAAGCGGATTACCGGAAAGCTTTCTGGCAAATATCAAATACTTTTGTCCCTTATTTGGGCTTATGGGCCGTGATGATTTTTTCCGTACTACACGGGTTTCCTTATTGGATAACCTTATTATTAACGGTGCCTGCCGCCGGATTTTTGGTGCGCATATTTATCTTTTTCCATGATTGTTGCCATCTTGCATTTTTTCCTTCGCGCAGGGCAAACCGGATATTGGGGTATATTGCCGGCATCATGACCTTTACTCCGTTTGAGGACTGGCAACGCACTCATGTTATTCATCATTCTGCATCAGGCGATCTGGATCGTCGCGGGGTAGGTGATATTTGGACGTTGACCGTGGATGAATATCTTTCTGCATCCTGGCTCAAGCGCGTTACTTACCGGTTTTTTCGTAACCCTTTGTTACTAATTGGTATCATACCTAGCGTGTTGTTTTTGATTCTGCAACGCTTTCCCAGTTCTGGAGCTAAAAAACGTGAACGTAACAGTGTTATTTTTACCAACATGGCACTGGTCGCTATCATTACCCTCATGAGTTTGACGCTGGGTTTTCAAAACTATCTGATGATTCAATTACCCGTTATTATCATGGCGGCAAGTGCCGGTATGTGGTTGTTTTATGTGCAGCATCAGTACGAGGATGTTTGCTGGATGCGCCATGACAGTTGGAATCTAACCCGGGCAGGTCTGGAAGGCAGCTCTTATTATAAATTGCCCAAAGTGCTGCAATGGATAGTCGGCAATATCGGCCTGCACCACATACACCACGTCAAGGCTAATATTCCCAACTATAACTTGCAGCGTTGCTACAATGAAATAGCGGCCTTGCAGGTAACGACTCCGCTAACCTTGCGTAAAAGTCTTAAATCGTTATGGTTGAATCTATGGGACGAACAAAAGCAAAAGCTGGTGAGTTTTCGGTCGATCAGGCTGCTGCCGCGCATGAAAAATCAATCTGCGTTAAATTAACAGTAGGGTGGTATCGGGTAAAGATTCAGGAGACGTTAATGTTAAGCCATTAATATGAACTGCGCAGTTAAAGCCGTTAATTGACCAGAAATTAACGGCCTGCCAATAACTTCATCCATTTGGTCAGATTTTTAGAATAAAATAACGCATTCCATTTTCCAGAGAAAAAATCCTATGAATAAATATTCGGTTATTACCGTTTTCAGCCTACTGATGCTGTTTGCAAAAAGTAGCGCCGCCGATCAAATGACGCTTCCGGTGCAACTGGATTATAGCCTGATAAAAAAAGCGTTAATAACCCAGCTTTATAAAGGTGCTGGCAATTCAGCTGAACTTTGGAATGATAAGCAGGGCTGTAGTTATTTAAAAATATCCGATCCCCGACTGAGCGGCCAAACAGGTCAAATAAAACTGCTAAACAATCTGCAAGCCCGGTTTGGAACGGGTCTGGGTGGACAATGTGTCACACTGTTTGCATGGAGCGGTATTTTGGAAACCTTGCAACAACCCACCATCAACCCCGCGCAGACTGTCTTAAGTCTGCCCATTACCAAAGTGACGGCGACTGATCGGGAAGGCCGCTCGGTTAGTAACAACAAAATTCAGGAATTGATTAACCGCTTTGTCGAACCCAAACTGTCTGCCGTCAAAATAGATTTAAACGAATCGCGTTCAGACATTGAAAAAACAGTGACGGAATTTTTACCCAAAGAGAACGTAGCGGAAGTTAAAGAGCTGCTTAAATCCTTAAAATTTAGCAGTGCCGAGGCTAACGACAATGGCGTTGCCATTAAACTGGCCTTCAATGCACCTGCCAAACAAGC
>CAIUYS010000534.1 GCA_903903365.1 uncultured Methylococcaceae bacterium | reverse complement strand
TTTTTGCAGCATAATTTCCAGAACACAGGCACGCTCCGGATCTTTAAGCAAGACCGGGGAAATAATACGGATTCGGCGGTTCAGGGCATGAACCACTTTGCCATGAATCAGGCTAACGGTATCAGACGACGTCATTTCAGTGTCCAGGATAATGTTATTTCAGAAATTTAAAAGCGGCGGTTTTTTAGCTCAACAGTTTTCAAGAACCTGGTTTATTTGGCAATATCTCTGTCCACAACTTCTTCGGGGAACTCCTCAAGCAGGTCTTGAATATTTTCTTTTTGTTGCAATACAAAATGTTTGCTTTGTTCGGCGGTTTTGCAGGTAATCAACATAATTTCCTTGCGGTATTTATGCGCGAAATAACCCGCAGCAATACCCAATCCAAACAGGATAAGTGGCTGCCTGGCAAGTGTCGCCATGACACTTTTGCTAGTGTGTATGATGGTTGTTGTAGCAACCGCCGTTGCAACGCCGGTAGTGACGCGCGTGAACGCCACATCATCTTTAGACGGGTCTTTGCTTTTCATTGCCCTTTCCCCCAACCTTGTTCTGTGTGTTAAAATTTCATTTTTGAAAAAATTTGATGCATCAAATACTCTAACATATACTCTACGTTCATTTGAAACAATTTTTATGGCCAAGTCAATGAGTATTTAATCCGCTCTATCATCACCGCTCTGACCTTGTTAAAAACCGGTCAGCTTGCTTAACCGAACAACGGCAAGAGTAAAACGGCTTTAGCTGTTTTTAGCCAAGGACTAAAGCTCTTGGACGCCGGCACACAGGTCAAAAGAAACAAGATTTCGATTACACCAACACAAAGCCTCAGCTCTTTAAATGCCAACTTGGAGACACCGCCATGCCCAATACCGAATCATGAACACGAGCAACGAGAGCTTACAGCCCGACCCAGCCCAACCACCGCATGGCAACGTCTTGCTTATTGCCTTAAAAAGGCTGATTGCGGTGACGCTTGCGCTTATCGGTATCGGCTTTATTCTTTGGCTGGACAGTTGGTTTATGAATCATGCAGACATGCCCAAGCTTAGCCGGGACATGAGCTACGGATTGCTGTTGCTGATTGGTTTCCTGACCAGTTTTCACTGCGTGGGCATGTGTGGGCCCCTGATTCTGGGCTATACCGCCAAAAGCGCCGCCAATGGCCACAAATCATATACGACGCATTTTCTTTATGGTATCGGTAAAACCCTGTCCTATACTTTTATCGGTGCCTTGTTTGGCCTGTTCGGCTCGGTGGTCGCTTTTACACCCTACACACAAGGCGCAGTCGGTGTTGCTGCCGGAGTTTTTCTGATTTTGTTCGGCTTACACATGCTGGAAGTGTTCCCGATACTGAGCCATTTCCAGTTTAAGGCACCCAAGTTTGTCATGCGCTTTGTGGGTAAGGAATATCGCAAACACAGCAACCCCTTCATCATCGGACTTCTAAATGGCCTGATGATTATTTGCGGGCCGTTACAAGCCATGTATATTATGGCCGCTGGTACGGGAAGCTGGACAGGGGGCGCGGCCATTTTGTTCTTTTTTGGCATCGGCACATTGCCTTTACTGTTAGGTTTCGGGTTTCTAACCAGCCTGCTTTCAGCAAACCTGACACCCAAATTACTAAAAGCCTCCGGCATTATCGTCATGATTCTGGGAGCCATTATGCTTAATCGCGGGCTGGCGGTAACCGGTACCGGCATTGACTTTAATACCTTGGTCACCCGCGTATCGCAAAAGCTGTCCCCGACTGTGGCGGAAACACCATCATGTGAGACAGAACAAACTATCCACATGGACGTGCTAAAAAGCAGTTTCTCGCCCAACCAATTCACTTTGCGCAAAGGCATACCGGTAAAATGGGT
>CAIUYS010000533.1 GCA_903903365.1 uncultured Methylococcaceae bacterium | reverse complement strand
GTGTGTTCTGAAGATTAAAAACACGCAGCCCCTGTCCTTTGGGCTTATTCCTGTTTACTGGGTAATCTTGTATTCATTCTAAATATTGGTCAAAATCTTGCGCTTTAGCTTTGTCGACGTTAAATGAAAAATGCATCATCGGTTGCACAATATTTCTAATGAGTTTCATATCCTGGCTGTCATTAAAAAATTAAGTGCAAAATATTCTCAAAAATTAAATAAAAGGTAGTAGAACATCGTAGAATAATAAAATTAAAAAATCACTTCCAGGCAGGGTTTGTCGTGTCGAAATTAACAACAACTGATCATTGTTCCGATGTTGTCGGATTAAAGTATGTTTATCCGGTTATATCCAGGCGGATGGGGGGCTTGTCTATTGGAATAAATTTTAATACCAATAATGCCTGCAATTGGCGCTGTATTTATTGCCAGATACCCGATTTAAAAATTGGTGCTGCACCTGAAATGGATTTTAAGTTACTGGAAGAAGAGTTAAGGTTTTTTTTGGATAACGTGCTTAATGGTGATTTCTATGAGCGTTTTCAGGTTGATGAAGATAAACGTGTTATTAAAGATATCGCTATTGCCGGTAATGGTGAGCCAACCAGCTTAAAAGAATTTGCCAAGGCTGTAGATTTGATAGGCAAAATTGCAACTGAGGCGGGCGTTTTTCCGGCTAGTCATTATGTGCTGATTACCAATGGTAGTTTAGTACATCAATCTAAAGTTCAGGCGGGTTTGACGGTATTGAAGTCTTATGGTGGCGAAGTCTGGTTTAAAGTGGATAGCGCTACAGAAGAAGGTAGGGCTTTGATTAATAATTCGGCGCAAAGCTGCAAGGCCAGCTTTGAAAACCTGATGATTTCCGCAAAATTATGCACAACAAAGCTACAAACCTGTTTGGTGGATGTTGACAAGCAAGGCTTTTCTAACCAGGAAAAGCAGGCTTACTTAGCTTTGTTGGTGGATATTAAAAAAAGCGACTGTGATTTGCAACAAGTGATGTTGTATACCATAGCAAGACCTTCAATGCAGCCTGAGGCTCCACGACTAGCGCCTTTGCCGGCTAAAATATTAAATGCATTTGCCGATGAAATTCGGCTTTTGGGTTTTGATGTGGCTGTGAGTATTTGATTGTAAATTTTTTTCTAAAATTTCTCTTGTTAAATAGACAACATGTAATTATAATTGCCCTTCAATTGTGCGAATGTGGCGGAACTGGTAGACGCGCTGGATTTAGGTTCCAGTAGGTTATCCTGTGAGAGTTCGAGTCTCTCCATTCGCACCATCCAATTCTATAAAATAAAACAATTGATTGTTTTATCTTCAGTTCGTTTAAGCCGTCTATCGGTATTCATAAAAAATCTTCTATAAATATGTGAGGTAAAGAAATGCAAGTTTCTGTCGAAAAGACATCAGAATTAAGCAGAAAAATGACTGTTAGCGTGCCCGAAGCCGTTGTTCAGGAGAAAATGGCTGCGCGATTAAAGTCGTTGGCACGCGATGTTAAAATTGATGGTTTTCGCCCTGGTAAAGTGCCTCAGCAAGTCGTTAAAAAAATGTTTGGTGACAGGGTTCGTGGCGAAATTGCCAGCGACCTGATTAATGAAACTTATTTTGACGCAATAGAGGGTCAAGATTTAAAGCCGGTAGGGCATCCCCATATTCAGCCTTTAGATGAAGTTGATGGCTTTAAATACACGGCTGTATTTGAAGTTTATCCTGAAATTTCACTGGAAGGTGTTACTCAGCTTGAAGTTCGGCGTCCGGTAGCCACTGTCAATGATAGTGATGTTGACCAAATGATTGAGAAGTTAAGAGCTCAGCAGCAAACATGGCACATTGTTGATCGTCCCGCTCAAGAGCAAGATAACATCACTATCAGTTTTTCTGGTACTTCCGAAGGCGAGAACTTTACCGAAGGTAGAGTGGAAGATTTTCAGGTTGTTTGTGGCTCGAAAAAAATGATTCCCGGGTTTGAAGAAAACTTGGTAGGTCTTGAAGTGGGTGCGCATAAAACCTTTACCTTAAATTTTCCTGAAGAGTACGGTAACGAAAAGCTGGCAGGTAAAACCGCTGAGTTTGACGTGGACGTTATCAAAGTTGAAGAGCCGTTACTTGCCGAAATTGATGAAGTTTTTGTCAAGGCTTACGGTATTGAAGACGGTTCAGTTGAATCTTTCCGTGTCGATGTTAAAAACAACATGGAGCGAGAGTTGGAGTTGGCTTTGCGTGGTAAGTTGAAGGGTTCGGTAATGGACGCTTTATATGAAAAGATTCCGCTAACTATTCCCAATTCACTGGTTGATATCGAAATTGAAAACTTGATGAAGCCTTATATCGAGACCGCTAAAAGACAGAAAAAGAATCTGGACGATCT
>CAIUYS010000532.1 GCA_903903365.1 uncultured Methylococcaceae bacterium | reverse complement strand
TCCATTTCTGCTCTGCACATGGGCAATACAGGTGCTACACCAAAGCGTTGCGCCCAGTATTTACGGTAGCTAAAAAGGTTCGGTTCGGTTTGTAAAGCAGTGGAGGTCATGTTTTAATCACTTGGCTAATGGTGCTGGCGTTATGTTTTTTAAGGTCTTTTAAAAAAGTCGGGAATTCAATTTGATAGTGCTGCTCAAGATCCAGAGCGATGGCTCTAAGCTCTTTCATGGAAAAAACGGGTGTATAGTTATTAAAAGCCAGGGCAATAATGTTGCCTTTATCTCGAACAGGCAGAAATAATATTTGCCAATTAAAAACGCGTGCCAGCCACTGGGAGACTTGCTGAAACTCTGGATTATTGGTGCCGCCCCACAAATTGATGACCATAATACCCTCTTTTTTTAATAAGACTCTACACGCATCAAAAAAAGCTTCATTACAAATTGAAGTGGCCATGCCTTCGTGATCAAACGCATCAATAAACAATAAACTATAATGTTCGCGATAGGGCTCTGCGCGTTGGCGTATATAATCGCCGCCATCATCAACTATAATTTTAAGGCGATGATCCAGTGGCAAGCTAAAATGGCTGCGGGCAATTTTTACCACGCTTTTTCTAAACTCTACCGCTTTTAATCGACAATCGGGAAAATGCTGAAGCAAATGCTTGGTTAATGAACCGCCGCCCAAGCCAATAATCAGGGCATCGTCATCCAGCGCAGGTTTAAATAACAACCAACTCGCCATTGCCCGCACATAATCCAGTTCCAGTTTGTAAGGATCGGCCAACAACATGCTGCTTTGTCGCGGATGCGAGCCAAAATGCAAGGACCTGACGCCTTTACGGTCGATAACTTCCAGGATTCCTTCATCATCGTGACTTTCGTGGATAAGCAGGCCGTCATATTTGTACATATTAAAACTGGTAAGCTTCTAAACTATAAACGATTATTATACACGAGGATCAGCATTAACCGACGGTATTGGTTGGTATTACTTTATACAGAAGACTGTCGCCTTTACGATTTAAGCGTATGCCCGTTTAAAAAAAAGACATAAAACAAGGTTATCCAGTGAACTGGCACGCGCACTGTAGAATAATTCAATCATAATTCTACAACTAAAAATCCAAGACGGCAGCAGCCAAGCAATCAGAAAAATAACGCCAATGTAGCCTATCCAACTCGGCTTTAGTTACTTATATACTTTGAGCGGTCACAAATGCGGAAAATCAAGGTCGGGTTAGTGCAACGTAACCCGACAACTGTTTGTAAATGTTGGGTTACGCTATCGCTAACCCAACCTACATTGGTTTTTTTGATTATTAAAAAACCGCAAACACTTGCAGTATAGCGCCCAAAAAATTTAATATTGCCTGATGTCATTACGGGCTTGGAAACCGGCTATCAATGAGTTTATGATTAAGCCTCTTGCCAAGATTACTTGCTTTACATTGCCCGCTGTTGCAGACTTGTAATTAAAGCACCCATTAACCAAAATCGACCGATAGTTCCTGAATAATACTCGCTGGAGTTACCTTATGAATTTTTCTACCCTTCCGACCCAACTTAATTTTGCGAGTCCAAAGCAACGGGAAGACCTACAGCACATTAATCTGCAATTAGCAGCACTGGGACATCCTACTTGCGAAGTTGAGGATGATCAGCAATATCTCAAGATTGCCAATAGTTTATTAAGAAACTATTCCCAGCAACGTCGTCTGCTGGCCAAGTACCGCTGCCCGGCTGATCAACGTATTCAGGATTTTCTTAACGCCTACTTGTCTGAAAATGGCGTAAACGCCTCCATTCTATTGCCTGGAGAGACTTTTGTACTGGAACATAAAGGCTTGGCCAGAGAGCTGTCATTACCGTTTCAGCATAACGAATTTCATTCTGCCTACATTGACTCTTACCGAATGCGGCAAGGGGTTCTGCATAATCCACAAAACGACCGACGCACCACGAAAGGCGTATTTCATATTGTCGCTGGCGGACTTCCCGTACCCGCCGATAAAAACGAAGTCCCTGTAGCGGCTTATGCAGAATTATTGCGTATTGCGCTGTCACCGCCAGACGATCTGTTATGCCTGCCTTTTACCAGCCGACAGGAGAATTCTGCAAAACTCTGGCTATCGTTATTACTCAGGCCGATTGTGGCACCTGAAATTGCCGGCTTGATCCCTAAAAAAACCATGGAAACCCGTTTCTTTGCCCCCGGTGGACTGGTTGCCAATCTGGATTTTGTAGAATCTATTTTTGGTAATGCGGGCGATCCGTTTTTACCTGATAACGATGCCGCACTGGATATTGATCAATGGACCGGTCATACCGGCTGCATTATTCTTGCGCCACATCTGGTGCTGTGTCGCAAAAAGGCCATCGGCCTGCCCCATTATAAAGACGCTACGGAGCGTCAGCGTAGAGAAGGTCTATGCTGGCAACATGAGGATGAGCTATACAACGAGGGCAAACCGTTTAAACTGGTCTGCCGTAATATGCAAGGCGTGATTGTTACGCTGATTGCCGATAACTATTTTGGTTACAGCAAAAAAGAAATCAAATCCCAGATCAGCTATTCGGCTAACCTGTTTGGCGGCTGCGAAGAAGAACATTCCGGTGGCGCACTGGCTTTTCCACGCGCTATTTTGGGGGAAATATTTTTGCCTCAGAGTGTTGATGTGAATGAAAGCTATTCTTTCGACAAACTTTGTCAGCTTTTAGGCTCAACCATAGACGTTAAAAATGAAGGCTATGCAGTCGATAAAGCGCATCCCGATATTATTTTTATTCCGGATACGGCACAAATTAATATCCAGAAACTACAGATAAGCTGGCTACAAGACACCCTTGCCTGCTCTATAAAACTGCTAATCAATCATACTTATGTTTATCCAAGCGGCTTTAGAGTCCACATGGAGCGTCATCCCAATGCACCCAGTTGGCGACTGATTGGCACTTATACGGAAGGTACTTTCTGCCATAAGCCCAGCACCGTATCGGGAGGGGGCAAGTCTGAAATTTCCAAATCAATTGCCGGTGCCATCATTTCCGGTGCTGTTTTTGTCGATCATTTTGATAAAGATATGGATCGGGTGGCCGAGATTTTTGAGTATGATTATTCCGGCAGGTTTAAGGATCCAGCGCGTAACGGCAGTGACAAACGCCGACTGCTTAGCAATAAACGCACGCTAGGTTCGGCTATCAAGCTGCTGACACCATCCATCACCGAGTATTCCCATGACTATAATCATTGGCTAAAGCAAATTCCCCAGCATATTTGGGCAATGGTGCTGATGATAAAACGTTTTTACAAAGCGGAATGGGGACAAAACTGGCGCGGGCATTTTTCCGTCGACTTGGTCAATGGTTATCCAGGTAACGAATTAAAATTTCATGGTCGTAAACTAATTGCCAGCTATCTGCGTGTTGGTTTTGATGCTAACGGTGCTTGGCGTGTTTTTAAATTAAGACAGGACTTTATAGCATCGGCTAAAGTGCAACTGGAAGATGACATAACTGCCTCCATTGTAGTACCAGCCTGTTCCCTTACAGGACTTAATCCTGACTATACAAACCCTAGCGTTAAATTGGTCGATAACTGCGAACACAGTTTTTTTCAGCGTCCTGATGACGCCGTCAACCGTGGCAGTGATTTACAGACAGAACTGGATTTGTCGGGTACCGATAATTTTATTTCCAACTTTGAACCGTTAACACCAAAAGATGCCCGCGAACTTATGGAAGACATCATTCACTTTGACGAATTCAGCAAGCCGATGCGGGATGTCATTAGTCAGGCAGCACAAGGCCGGGAAGGTGAATATTTTGTCTCGTCAGCCCATCCGCGCTTGGTCGATGGCAAGCCCAGCTTAAATGTGCGTTATCTGCAACTTCGTCCGGATATTGTTAACCCGGTCATGCGCTATCTTTCAGAAGTGTCAACACGGCTGGCACGGGGTATCAGCGTGGATCAAGCCGTTCATTTTCCCGTTAATGCCGTGTTACCCGGACGCCGAAATAATCCACGGGATAGTGCCGCCGGAATCAGACCACTAGCCATTTATAATCCCATCCATTATCAAGAACTTCCAGAACTGTTTATGGATTTTATTTGCAGCCTGACCGGAAAATCACCGTCAACGACTGGCGCAGGTTCCGAAGGTGCGCTAACCAAAGGCCCGTTTAATGCGCTGTCTACCACCGCTGATCTTAATACCGCGCTGGTCTCTTATATATTGTGCGGCTATGCCGGTTATTCCACGGCAGCGGGTTATATTGGCTGTCAACGCAAAATAGATCATGATATCAGCCTGTTGATTCCAGAAATATGGTCACGCTTACCGGTACATCAGCGCGACCCGCAGTATCTTATTAAGCAGGGGCAACTCGAAAAACTGGACGATTTTGAATATCAGGGCAAGATGGTCTACGCCAGCAGATTGGGTTATCGCATCACCGAGCGCTTTGTCCATACCAATTTTGGCAAAGTGTTCGATTATCCGACGGCAGTATTTGATGAAGCCATGCTCAAGCCGGAAACGCAGGATATGGACAGTTTTGTTGATGGTGTCAACAATGTTTATGAAGCGCAGCAACGGGTTGCCCGGCTCTATTTTCAGGATGGTTCAATCCATGATGCGTGTCCGCCGTTAAAAGCCATTATCCATATTATGGCTAACGGTCACTATGAAGGTAAATCCATCACTGATCCCGCCATTCGTTTTATGTTCACTCGTGACTACTTAATGCAAAGTGACTGGTATCAAGAGCGACTTAAAATTAAACAGCATAGAGATTGTAAGCTTTGGCAACAACACCGCGACTATATTTTGCAACAACTTAATGAAACGGAACCAACTGATTCATTGCATCAGGCATTGATTCACAAGCTTACAACAACTGAGAGGATGCTTGCCGAGACGGCTCATCCGTCTTATCTTGAGAGCCTGCAAGGAACATTAGGTGCCGACTGGGTGCATCGCCAAGATGGTTAAGCTCACCGAAATGCCTTTTTCCATTAGGAAAATTACAAAAAATACTAATTTATAGTGGGTAACCCATAAAATATCTAAGATGGTCGTGAAATGAATTGATATTAACACAAATCGTAGAGCCGTCATTCCGGCATGGATTCACGTCAGGCTATCCTGCCTGTCGCCCGGCGGGTAAATGCAAATCTGTTCCAGACAGACTTGTGCCGGAATCCAGAGCACAAGGATGTACTCATCGATATGACATTGCATCCAATAAACCTAAAAACCTCATTTAGCCACAGATTTACACAGATAAGCACTGATAATACATGATGTTACGCACTACAGATAATTTACCAAAAGGGTGATCAAAAGAATTGATCTAACGCGTTGTT
>CAIUYS010000531.1 GCA_903903365.1 uncultured Methylococcaceae bacterium | reverse complement strand
GTTATACACAAGTGCCTGCCGGAGTTTGGGAGCCATTGCAACTAGTGGAGGTCAGGCTCTGCCTGACTGTCAGGCAAAGCCTGACCTCCGACGTGGGAATGATAAAAAGTTTTTTCTTCGTGTCTTCGTGGTGAATAAAATAAATAAAGAGCAAGCCTACTTAACCAGATTCTGGGTTACCAAGCCGACTTGGGTAATTTCAAGCTTGCCCAACAAGGCAAGAATATCTATAACGCTCTGATACTGAACGGTTGCATCACCCTTAACAACAACCGGCAATGCTGGATTAACCGCTTTATATTGCTGCAAAGTAGTTTCCAACTGTTCCATGGTGACCGGAAATGTATCCAGAAAAATGGTGCCATCAGCGGTTACCGTAATGGCTTTGGTTTGGGGCTTGGCCAAACTGGGCGTATTACTGGCTTTGGGTAAATTAACCTGTACGCCCTGCACGGCAGCAGTGGTCATCAGGATAAATACAATCAATAATACGTAAGCCAAATCAAGCATCGGCGTAACGTTAATTTCGTCATACGCCGCATTTTCTTCTTGTAATTTCATAGTTCAATTTTCTCTGGCAGACTATTTGTATCGAAAAGTACATTTGTCGTAGGGCGTGCCATGCGCGCCTTTGGAACTGCTACAAGGCGCGAGCAGCACGCCCTACAGCCAGTAAATCAATTAAATCAGGTATGTTGTTCGCTTAATTTTGCTACAAATTCATCAACAAAAACGTGCATGTCCGCCGTAATTTCCTTGATTTGACCACCTAAATAGTTGTAACCAAATAAACACGGAATCGCTACAATAAGACCGGCTACCGTTGCCGTTAAGGCACCGGCAATACCGGGTGCAATCGCGTTTACATTCACTTCACCGCTAACAGCAATCGCCGCGAAGGTAATCATTACCCCGATAACCGTACCCAACAACCCCAAAAAGGGGCCGCCACTAATCGCGATGGTCAGTAGCACCATTTGTGCATTCAGTTTTTGCAACTCTCTGGTTAAGGTGGCATCCATACTGGCTCTTACCGCATTCATGGATTGCGCCGACAGCACTTGTTCCGTTCCCGGCAAACCGTTGGCTTTATATAAGCGACGATTCATTTCCTCTACACCGACATGGTAAAGTCTATAAATGGTTGATCCGGCAAAAGCGCCATGTTTTTTGGTAAACGATAACAACAAAGGCGACTCATTAAAGTCTTCGTCATCTTCATCGTCTTGACTGTTTAAATTGCCCAACTCTTCTGTGGTCAATTTCATATAGGCAGTCCCGAATTTTTTGTTTTCTCTTTGAACACGAGTCAGAACGATGGCTTTAATAATCATCACCAACCAACTGACGACAAACATCACACCCAAAATACCGATAATAATCCAGCCATCCGTGGTTACGTTTTTCAACGAACCCATAATCAAAGACTCGCCGCCTTCTTCCGTGTCGGGCGTACTGTCTTCGCCATAAGTCAGCAAGGTCACTGCCGGCCCCTGCATTTGGACATCAAACTTAATGGCATTGGCATCCAGTACCACTTTATTAACTGCAAACTGGTCAAGCGAACCCGCCAAGCCACGCGCACCAAAAGAATCGGCTCCGATAGTCATGTTACTGGTTAAATCACGTGTCGCCACACCCAAAGACCCAGAAGCCACGCCATCAATAGTTAACACCAATGTGCTAAAATTAGCGGTTAAGGCAATATGATGCCAAGCACCCAGGGTTAAGGGAGCCGGTGCTTTAAATTCTTGCTTGGAACCTTCTTCAACTTCTACAAAAACCGTTTCACCCAAAATTGCTAAAGTGACATTGCCACCGGCACCAGAGCGCTGAAAAACGACGCCATTGGTTTGAGCTTGATCTATTTTTACCCAGCTTGAAACCGTCCAACCCGCAGTCGGTGACATTTGCAACGAAGGCGTTGCCGGAACACGAATAATCTGGCTACCATTAAATACCGCCGCGTCGCCAATCAGACCGCTATCGCCAATGGTTGAGGTCATTTCGCTGGCATTATTGCCATAAGCCGTTAAATCCTTTGCACCCGACTGGCCAAACTCAAACCCAAGCACTTGATTAACATCAAAAGAACCGGCAGCATCCTGTGCATCAACCGCTTTGGGATTACCGTAATAAAGCCAGATAGCAGGTTCTGCAGCCGCCGCCAGATCAGCCGGTAACTTAACCCAAATCAGCGCCATTTCATTAACGGGATCCAATTTTTCAATGTAAAACTTAAGCGGCGTTTCTTCGTCAGCAGCCAGTACCCGAATATCTTTGCCCTTCTCGGCAAGATCTGCAAAAAATGCAAAATTTCCGGTATGTAAACGCACCAAAGCAAAAGCAGATGCTGGTACAGTAACACCGTCCTGTTTTAGCTTTTGCGCATCTATCGTTATCTTTTTCTTATATCCCCAATCTGCATTCCACCAGGCTGATGCTATTGATGGAATAAATAGAAGGACTATCAACAAAAAACCACACCGTTTCATTATTTTTCTCAGTTACTTATTAATTTTTGACATTATCCCAGAGCTACATGACATTATTATGACGATGACTTACAAATTTATATTGAAAATACTGAAGACATAAAAAAACCGGCTTTAACTTGCGTTAAAACCGGTTTTATCAAGATTTGAAGGTCGTTTGGTGTCATAGAATTTCGATACCGGTCGGGGTTTGTAACCCAGAATGAAACGCTTGAAGGTTTCGATAGCTTTTAAAACGTGAGTAACGGGGTTGCAAACCCCGTCACGCGTCATTTTAACTTGCGTTAAAACCGGTTTTATCAAGATTTGAAGTTGCTACACATTAATTAAATAATTGAACACGTTAGACACGGATTTGACTGATAGACACGATGCCGGTCGTGGTTTGTAACCCCGAATGAAACGTTTAAAGATTTCGATAGCTTTTAAAACGTGAGTAACGGGGTTGCACCCCCCCGTTACTCGTCATTTTAACTTGCGTTAAAACACGATGCCGGTCGGGGTTTGCAACCCTGACTAAAACGTTTAATGGTTTCGATAGCTTTTAAAACGTGAGTAACGGGGTTGCAAACCCCGTCACGCGTCCTAAAGAGATTGCAAACCCCGTAACACCTCTGCTTTTCAGGCTTAAGCCTTAATCACCAAAACCCAACACTTCAACACTAAACATACCCAACGCTGCATTTTTGTTATTTTGGGCGCCCTTTTCATCAACGCCCGTTACTGCTTGCGCTACCTGACTCACATTAGCCGTCATATTGCTGGTGCCGGTCAATCCTGCTGCCAAACTACCGGTAGAGGCAGCCGGCACACCGGTACTAACACCACCCACCTGTATATTGTTGGCACCTAAAACAGCCGTTGCGGAAATAGTGACGTTAGTTCCGCCAATACCGGCTTCACCGGCATTGACCACACCAACCGGTGCAAACAAACTGACGTTGCCCGGAATTACGCCACTTGAACTTGCAGCTGTCCGAATACCACTACCTGAAACAATGGCCGGAAACTCAATAACCAGATTACCATTCTGATCGAAACTAATTTTCGGTGGCGGCGCAGCAATCGCCGACTTGGCGCCTTTACCAGCATCAATATTACCCGTTGATGACCAGATCTGAATATTGCCGCCATCCAGGGCAAATACCCGCGAGGTGTTAACCAAAAAGTCATTATGTACCACCGCATTAATATTACCTTCTCGCTGAGCCACGATACCCAATTCAGAAGAGGGTTTGGCACCGGTAAAAGAAACAGCAAGACCGGCATTAATCTGTCCACCCGGCACCAATAAGTTAATATCACCACCATCTACAGTTTGTAATTTACTGAAAAACAGACTCAGATCACCCTTCCAGTTACTACCCGGAAACAAAGTAGTAATCGCCGCGGTACCCGACTCATAAAAAACCTTCTTGGCTGTATCCGAAGTAGCGGCAGCGGCGGCACTTCCTGATAAATTGACCTCATTAAACATGACAGGCAAAACCATTGCTGATAATTGCGGCTGGATTGCAACATATTGGTCTTCACTCAATGCTGTAAATGCTTCCAGAGCAGCGGCATCGCTCAATAAGGGTTGATTTAAGCGTTCCCGCATAAATCCGGTAATCAAAGTCGTTGCCTCGGTAAAAGCCAGGTTGTATTTATCATTATTTTTAAGATAGGTGTTAATAAACCCGGCATAATTTACCTGACCATTTGCACCCGCCAAAACCGTAAGATTAGCACCCTTATTCACCAAGTTTGGATTATAAACGTTACCTACGGTAGACAAACCACCTGACGCACCCAAATCAATATTACGCCCTGATTTTACCAACACTTCTCCGGGCCCTGAAAATTCGACTTTTGCATCGTTAGTCAACAACCCACCGGTAGTCGGATTACGTCCACTGGTATAAGTAATATCGCGTCCGGCTTCCAACATTGAAACATCAGACGAGCTTATATTCTGTATAGCCAAGGTAAGGTTTTTAATATCATGACCCGCTTTAATTAGAGATTTTTTTGCCAAATTAAAGTTAATGTTTTCAATATCACCTGATCGGGTAATTACTCTGGCAGGCTCTTGATCCCCCGTGTGTACTGGCACTACCGCATGATTAATTTGAGATGAAGCAAATGGATAAATACGGTTTACCATTAAAGTTGCGTCGCCGCTTGCCATTGGTGTATATGCATCGGGTAATAAGGATTTATTCCCATCAGACATACCCAAGGCAATGCCAAGAGTTGAAGTAATATTCTTTTCAGCCAATAGGTTCAATTTTCCAGTTGCCGACGGGAACAACACTATTTGGTCTTTTAAAGCAATATTGCCGCTAAATGCACTCACATTCAAAGACCCTGGATAAATTTGCGCCAAGTATTTTTGATCCAAGAAGTTATACATAGAAGAAATTACAGAGGCATCAGACCCTAGATTCACATTACCCGCGAACGATTTAACCGTCAAAGCGCTGGCATCGGTATAACTGAAAAAGTTTACCTCGGCATTATGTAATATCATGGGATCTGATACACCTGTCAAATTGACATCTTTACCCGCATAAACAGAAAATTGGGTATCTCCTGTTAATAGTTGCGGACCTTTAGTAAACTGACTACCACCTGTCACGGAACCATCTACTGAAATCAGGCCGGTTCCTTTTCCCAGATAATAAGTGCCACCGGCAATATCGCCTCCGGCTTTAACCTGCATATTACCGCCGCCGTTAATCTGGACATGATTAGTAATAAACGATGCATCATTATTACAATTGACCGTGCAAATTACGCCTATTTGCTTACCAGTAGTCGGCATCATCACGTCAAGGTTACTAATATTGCCTTGCGCTTGAATCGAAACATTACCTCCGCCGAAAGACCCTATATTCTGTTGAAAACTTTTTACAAAGGGAACAAAAGGATCATTCAATAAATGACCTAGTGCAACACCCCACGCTGTCGGTGTATCGGGTGTTTGCGTTGTATTAGCAGATATGCGTAACAACCAGTCATTAAAATAGGTATTACCTTGTGTACCATTAATATTACCTCCTGCTGCTAATGACAAATCGCCACCCGCTACTGGGAATTCACCGTAGAAGAAACTTTGCAGGAAAGTATTTGAAAGAGAACCATAGGGCGCTATGTCTGTAGGCCTTCCTGCGTTATATACCGTAGAGGAGCCGTCAGTAAACGATATATCACCCCCTGTAATTAGCTTCATATCACCGCTTCCCGTTCTGACAGTAGTGCCTGAGCCTATGACCAAATCATTTTTGTACGGAGCTGCTTGTCTATCAGCCGCCGATAAATCGGCACCTGCAACCAGGGTGTAGGACCATGAATTACCTGTCTGTAATTTATCAATTACATCACCAAAAGCTAACGTTTCATTCTTAAAGCCATCCGTCAAAGATTGATTCATGATCAACCCCTCGGATGCCCTGACAACCAAGTTACCGGCATTACCGTTATAGCGCCAATCAACCAGATCCCATTTATCGCTAAGAGTCAGAGTACCGGCATAGTCTATTTCAACCCCCGGCGTCAGACTTATGCCATGTCCCAATCGTATACCAACATCAGCCATGTTTGTCATATAGATAGCTGTATCATTTTGAATATTTGCGATATCAATGGCATTGATTTGTCCCGCACTACTTAAGTTAGTGTTACCGTACTTTTTAACACCTTCAGCATAAAATCCGGCCGCACCTGTTACCGTACCGGCAATGGGTTGAATATTAATATCGTTGCCCACTCGTAAGGCGCGTAAAGTTACATCTCCGCCGACAGTCGCTCCGCTGACATCTATCAGCGAACCGTCTTTCAACACGATACCATCACGGGCACCTGTACCATCGCCATCAACCGAGGAAAGTAAGACTTTGCCACCCTTGACACCGGTTGCCGTCAGTTGACTACCGCTTTCCAAGCTGATTTTACCGCCCGCATAAATGTTAATTTTACCGCCCTGATGAACACCATTAACATGGGTCTGTCCGAATAGATCAACAGCACCTTTATCAGCGACCAACGTTACATTATTAGCGTTGATTATGTTGGTTGCCGCTTGCACAATGTCAACATCGCGACTGCGAAAATAAATTGAGTTGGCTATGCCGGCATTATTAATAATTGACATCAAGTTATCAAAACTGGACGCAACGCTATAAGTTGACACATCAAACTCGGCACTACCGCCCTTGGCCTTGATTTGCCCTGCCAACGTTACGGTCTGTTTGGGGGCTTTAAGAACCAGATTACCGCCCGCTGCCGAACCGCCACCCGTGCTAATATCGAGCTTCGATCCCGAAACCAACGTTACTGAGCCATTATCGGCAATGGCAGTAAATGTGCCGCCGGGGGTGTAATCAACGGTATCGGCAAAAGTCACCGCGCGGCCGGCCAGATCAATATTTGCAGCTGAACCAACAACCACATCCTGACTCAAAGCATGTAAATTCAGCTTGCCGGAAGGCAATAGCGCGTTGGCATCGAAGGCGATAGTATCAGCAACAAACGCCATTGCGCCACCAAAACCGGATGATACTCCGATAATAGCACTACCGTTACTAGTGGCGTTTAGAGCATGCCCGCTGGCATCCAGTTTAAAACTGGAGCCGCTGGTTGCCGTCAGATATCCGGCATTCAAATTTAAATCTGAGGCAACCGTCAAACCGCTATTGCCGTTGGCGATAAAGCCGTTTTTCACATTGATGTTAACAGTATTAAAGCCATTAACTGCAAAGTTACCTGTGCCCTGAGTAAAATTGGCTGCCATTAAATCCAAATTACCTTGCCCGCTACCTGTAGCCGTTGAGACGGCGTTCACCGGATTTGCCAAGGTCAGATTATTAGCGTCTATTCTGGCCGCTTGTCGACTACTGCCAAAACCTGCAAAACCGGCGGCATTAATAACCAAGCGATCAAATTTAAGCGGAGCCTGTAAACCATCCTCGCCCAGTATCAGATTGTTACTTACATCAACCTGACCGACATCACCATAAAAACCAACAGTACCGCGACTGTTTAAAATTAGTTCGTCAACAGACAAATTCAAGAACTTTTGATTGCTTAAATTTAAGGCATTACCGGCCAATCCTGCCACATCCCCCATGTTAATGGCATTCGCACTTAAGTTTAACGAACCGCCGTTCATTAGAATATCGCCCTCCAGCCTGGTTGATTGACTGGCATCCAGCAGCATTGATTTGGATGCCTTAAGGGTTGCTCCTGGATTAATAACCAGTTCGCCAGTGGCACCAGAAGCTAAAGTCCTGTTTAAAGCAATCTGATTGTCAGCTGATAACCGCAACAATGCACCATTACCGATTATATTGAAAATGGAATCGCCGGTATTAACAGCTCCTTTGACTTCCAGTGTTGCGCCAGCTTTAACTTCTACTTTTTGTTTTGCAGCAGCAATAAGATCGGTAACCAGAAGTTGCGTACCACTATCAAAACTAACCGTGTTTGAAGTAACACTCACATCAGTAGAGCCATCAATATTTCTTTTACGAGCCCCACCCAGCAATAAGCTGTCAACCTTTAACTTGCTCAAGGCGCTATCCAAAATCTGAAGTGTACCTGTTGTATTGTCTGAATCCAGACTGGTGACAACTTCAATGTTGTCAGCCGCAATGTCCATTCTGGCACCGCGACCACTAGGAGAAGCAGACTTAATAGTGCCATCCAATAACAATTGGGTTTGGGCAATTATTGATATTTGGCCACTATCCACTGGTAATAACGGCACACCGGTTGCATTTCTCAGTGCATATTGTGTAGCGAAATTATTAGCCGTTTGAATATCATATTGAGAATGTAACTTGACTTGAGCGGATGTTTCTATTTTATAAGCACTGGTACGTGATTCTTGAACGGATGTTCCCGCCAGCATTTGATAACCCGCGACAATGGCTAAACCGTCTTTGGTATACGACGTAAAGCTGCGATCTTGTGAATTAGCCTGAGGCGTTATTAAAAATGCACCCGGGAGTAGTGCATAATGGGCCGGTAAAATAGTATATTGACCCGCCGGTAATTGATCACTCCCGCTCAAATAAATGGTACTGCCCGGTGCATAGGCTGATCCGGCACTCTGGAATTGATCAAACGGTGCGAGTTGCGACCCAAGCGATGGCATTATTGCAAAGCCACCTTGATAAGAAGCACTGCCAGGTTGAAGATAATCAGAAGAACCGCCCGCACCCGGTTGAAATTCATAAGCCTGCAAATCACCGCCACCAGAAATATCTATCACACTGCCTTTCTGTAAAGTAATTTCCGGTGCATTTAAGACCACATGTTTTTCCGGCGGCGTGTTGTAAAGCAAATTTCTGGAACTATCCAGTGGATATAGCCAATCAAGTCCACCCGCTGTCACGCCAAAAGGAATTAATAAATTGGCTGCTGAAACGGAAGTAACACTACCCTCACCTAACGTTAGCTTATTGGTCGCGGATAAATTTATGGTACCTAAAGGTGCTTTAATGATGCCGTTCTGGTTAATAACCGGCGCTGTAAAGTTTAGCATCCCGCCCGCCGATAAAGGCGAAGCATCTGTATTCGAACCGGTTACGGTAATTTCACCGGTCGGATTATTCTTGATGGCAAAGGTAAAGTTGCTTAAGGTTGATGGATAAATCTGACTCGCCTGTAAATTTAAATTAGCAGCGGTTACCAAGCCCCCCAGAAAGTCTCTTTGCTCACCATCAACACGCACACCAACCGTCCGTAAATCATGGGTGCTATGTAGTGTGATATCACTAAACGCATCCCAACGAGTCGCCCCGGATAATTCCGTCCACTGAGCCTTTGTTATTAATATACCTGCCCCGGTAGTTGGCAAGCCAACGACATCTCGATTTAACGATGAACCTATTTTTAAATAAGCCGTGTTAAAATTGACCGTACCGAAATGTGTGCCGTTAGACCATTCCAAACCTTGAGCATCGATACTGATCCGTTCTTTGGTCGTCAGATTTACGTCACCCAAAAATTTTACATTATTAGAGGTAGTACTATCATTTGACGTCGTTATCCTAAGGTCAGAAATTCCACCTTCTTCAATCTTGTCAGCACTGATCGTTGTTTGCCCGTTAAGCGCCGCAGGTATAACACTGCCAAACTGGACACTCTGATCCAACTTGCTTTGGGCGGCCTGTACAATATTAAAATCTAACGAGCCCTTTGGAAACAGTATAGAGGTAGTCAGTGGCTTCCGAAAAGATCTATCCATGATTAAATCAAGACGTGCACCGTGAGTAGTTGCAGACCCCCCAAAGCCTTGAATAGTGCCGTCCAGGACAATGCCTTCCGCTGCTTTAATGCTTACAGTGCCGGCATTGGAAGCAATCGGGGTTGCCACATAATTATTGCCAAAGCCCGAGGCAACGGGTTGTTGTATATCAAGCACCCCCTGCGTGCCAGACACATCAAGCAATGATCCATGTTCCAGAACCACATAACCACGCGTTGCATCAAGCGTTATTTTGCCGCCATCCATTACGGTTCCGGTACGACGGCCCAATACATCAACAGGATTTAAGCGGGTATCGCCTATAACGGAAAGCTCGGCATTTTTACCCAGCCATATCGCTTGAGTTGCATCATATTCAAGCTGAGGTGCGGTATTAATAGCAAGATTAATATTACCTCCGGCAGTTTTAATCGCGCCATCGACAAAAATACTGCCCGATGTTACTGTAAGACCCACCGTTGAACCTTTATCCGCAACAATTGAACTTCCTGATTCAACAACAATACCTGTAGCTCCTGCCAAATTTAACGTTAATGGGCTTCGTAAATAGTCCGGCAATAACACAATGTCAGAAAAATCACGAATCGAACTGCCTGTTTTCATGTTCCTAAAGCCATTTTGCAACTCAATGTTTTTAGTCTTGAGATCTAACGAAACATCGCCTTTAATCTTTAGGTCGCCCGTATTGGCATTTAAATTAATGGTACTAAACCCCAGCTCCGGCAAAAGATCAAAATTACCGTTAGTAACACCCAAAACCAAAGCATGAGGCACATCATCCAAGGCACTATTAGCCGTGCCGACAAGAATTTTGTCACTGCTTAACGATAAAGTACCATTTTTAGCCAAGCCATAAGCAGACAGCTCACTATTAACACGTAACATAGAAGACGATCCGTTTGAACCTACTGCTGCCAAATCGATAACTCCGCCCTTACCGGCAGTCAATCTTCCCGCTAAATTAAGCCAGGCTCCGCCATCAGCCCGCATCACTGATCCTGCATCCGCCAGTAAATCACCTTGTGCTTTTAACGTTATTTTTCCGCCATCAATAGCCAGAGGATCGGTAGGTATTGCGCCTAAACCTTGTGGTACATCATTAATCCATCTACCCGACACATCCAGAACCGCATTTTTACCAACCGATAATTGTCCCGCTACAGGCAGAGTATCATTAGTTGCTGCGGTCAGATTAATGGCTCCGCCAGCCGCTTTAATATTTCCATCTATATTGATACTACTTGCTTCCAGAGAAATTTTCCCACCGGGAGTCAAGTTAATGGATGTGCCAGAACTTACTGTCGAGTTACCCCAGGTTTTAACTGAAACATTTGCAACCCCGGTTCCCTTAAACAAAGCCTCTGTCAAAACAAGATCAACCGGTTTGTTATTGGCTTGTGTAGCAAACTTATCATTTAGTGCAATTTGCAGATTATTTTTGTCAGTCTGAAAAAGAACATTCTGCAATGATTGAAAAGCTGACAAATCTACAGCGAAAGTTCCACCGGCCGGCATGTTGGCGATTGATCGCTGCGTTTCGCCAATACGGGTTCCTGCGCTTAAGTTGCCATTCCAGGCCAAGAGCGGAGTTTTTATATCAATCACACCTGCCGCTTTACCTTCTACATAGCCTTGCTGAAACTGGCCTTGTCCAAATTGATCAAGAATATTCCAAACGGTAGAGACGCCCCATTTTGCGTGGTTTTCGGTAACGACACCAAAAATAGCGGCGTAATGTTCATTGGGATCAGCCGCACTAATATCGACAACACGGCCAAAATCGTTTATCAGCTTGGTCGTGTTGATATAACCGTCTTGATAATTAATTGAACCACCGGAAATGTCGACATTGGCACCGTCATTGATAATAACATCGCCGCTGGCCGTTACATTGATCTGCCCACCTACTCCCAAACGTTCGTCAATACCACGTGTTATTCGGGCTAATGCACCACTGGTATCAATAATACTGGTCGGCTTACGAAGATCGACGCTAACCGTTTCACCTTTTAAGACGCCGGTTCGTTGTAATGGCGCATCACGTAATTCAAAACTTTGTACCGAAATCTGGCCGACATTTCGCGCCATAGCCACGGCAACGCCTTTTGTGCCCGATACATCAATAAGGGCATCTTTTTCTACATAGATTCGACCGCTATGCCCGAGCGCAGGATTAGCCAAATTATCAGTGGCGGTCATAGCAACTTTACCACCCGTCACCTTAAGGGATGATCCCGCTTGTAACTGCACCATATTTGCAGATACCTCCATATACGACTCGGGCTGTAACTGTTCGTCAATGGCACTGCCGCCATTCGCATCAGCAACTACCTGCGTTACACTACCCGGTGCAAAAGTTACTTTTGCCTCGGTGCCAAGACCGTCATCCAGAGCCTTTGCACGAGAGGTACTGGTAGCGATCAATTGATCGCCCAACTTGCCATGCCCCTCTTGTGCCAACAGTCGTATGGAACCGTTCACATTTACAGACGTTGTTGCGCTCATTCGGCCTTGCTGGTTGACGGCAAAACCGGCCATCGTAATATTACCCTGCTTTGCCAGAATATCTCCGGCATTGGTCACAGAACCACCGGCATCCACTTCAACGACCAAACCTGCGAAAGGACTATCCTTACTGGCTGCTTGCAAATAAACTTTGTCTTGACTGGCAACCAGGATAATTTGCCCTTGTTCGTCACTGGACAAAGAGCCTTTATTGTTTATCGTGGGAGCAACGATAATGATTCGGCCATTTTTATCGGTATGAATTTTCGCACCGGCTTCAATTAGAATGGCCGAGGTTTTTGGATCGAAACCACTGCCAGGTTCAACTGCCAAAGCTGCGCGCCCGTCTTCATCAAATACTCGGGTGATACCGCGACTAAATACCTCGTCGGTAATCTGTAGCGAACTCGCCAGCAAGCTATTAGTGTTGACCACCGAATCTTTACCAAATACAAATCCGTTTTGGTTATATAAATAAATCTGGCCGTTGGCAGTCAGCGACCCCAAAATTTTGCTTGCATCACCTTGATGAATATTGTTTAGCGCTATCGATGACGATGACGGCTGTACAAAATTAACACTGTAACCTTTATCGATATTAAAGCTTTTCCAGTCTATGGTTGCTTTGTCGGTAATCTGATTAATGGTCATGGCGTGACCATTAATAATGGCAGTGGCCTGCCCATGTGTTACCTTATCAAGAACAGGGATAATATCATGGGCCGTAGGGGTTAGAATCGGCGGAACAACGAGCTCTGTCGGTAACTGAACTATGCCCGTAGGTACAGGTAACGGCGAGGGAACTTCTGCATTGACCGGTGCTACACCTGACCCCACAAACAATCCGCCCGCGATGACAATCCGCACGCCGGCAGCGAGAGGTTTGAGTCTAAAAAAATCATCTGAAGATTTAGATGCGATCGGCTGCTGTCTGTTGGACATGGTTGTAACCTTTACCAAAAAAAAATTAACGTAAATAAGTGAGTGACAACCTCGCCGTCTTGGCAAACAAGACCCGCCGGTTTCTAAGCCCGTCAGATAACGAGATTAGGTTTGACACTATCAATAAATTCTTGCCAGACGCTAATCCTGGCGTTGTGGTAAGTATTCAGGCAAGTCGTAACAAATAACTCCCACCCTATCATTCCCACGCTCCGGCGTGGGAATGCCGAAAGTGACGCTCCCGCGTCACGCAACGCGGAGCGTGGGAACCAGGCGTATCCTGGGGGATATTTTCCTGCGTACTGCCTAACTCCTTTCTTTAAAACAGGAAGGCTGAATACTTACGGAGAAGGGGGTAAGAAGATCAAGTGTTTTGCACCTGTTTCTTTAGCCATTCTGTTGCCTTAAAATTCGGTGGCTATATTAAAATGCAAGCGCGGATCGCCGCTTTTAACCGGTGCCAATGACACAAACGGAACACCCATATCCAGCGCACCGCTGATCTGTTTCCATAACTGAAAATGTAAACCAACACCACCGCTGCTAAGTGTATTGCCGCTTACATTACCCGGCAGTGGACTTTTTATCCAGCCTTGGCCTGCATCAACAAAGGCCATTAATTTCATGCTGTTAAGATGATCCCAGTTATCCAAACCCAAATGTGGCGAATACAATTCCATCGAACCAAACACCCCGTTGTCGGCCAGCGCCTGGGTTTCAAAATAACCTCGCACACTCAAAGCACCGCCCAGCGAGAACTGCTCATTACTGATTAGCGGTGAATCGGCAACCTGGCCGGAAACATGGCTGTTAATTTGCATGCCCAGCGGCAAATCATGCTGAAACTTCAGGTCACCGGTTACATACATATAATTGGCTTTGGCCAGATAGCGCTTGCTTTCAAATTGCGCCTGTTCGTTACCCAATCCGCGTACTGAAAAATGCGCCCCCAAATCGAAACTGCTTAATGATTGCTCCGTGCGAAAACTGCCGGTGTACTGCGCCAAAAACGGGGTATAAGCAATAGGTGTCGCGATGGTATCGGAGCCCAGCAGATTTAAATTCTCTTTAAATGACTTGTAATCAACACCCACCGTGCCGCTATGAAAATAATTCTGTAACGGATTAAAGGGCATTACCAGTCTGGCTCCGAATATACTACCTTGACCAATGACCGACAATGCGCCGGCACTGGCTATTTGCGCACTTGAAGCAGAATTAACGCCATAAAGCGCCAGTCGGACACCCGTATTAAACAGGGGCAGCGCATAAGTACCCGCCCAAACACTCACTTCCGAACTATTCTCCGGTGAAACCTGATACATTAACGATGCACTGTGCATCGCCTGCCAGAGATTGTCGTAGTGCAATGACGTCACCAAACGCAGACGCGATGTGCTGGATGTATTTCGACCATTAAGCTCTACCCGGCCATGCAAGGGCAGCTCGTCTTTTACTTTTAAATCAACTTCCAGCGTACCCGGCGTGTCCCCTGCCCGCAAAACCGGTTGAACTTTACGGTCAACGCTTTGCCCGCCCAACTCTGACAATTGTTTTTGCATGGTTGGGAAATGAGGCACATTACCTTCGGCCAGTTCCGGCACGCCAGCCTTAATTTTATCGAGGGAGAAATAACGGGCTTCTTTAACGCGCAGGCGTGACACCTTGCCTTCGACCACTTGTAAATAAACGATACCGTTTTTTACGTCTTGCTCGGGAATATCCACCGATACAGTTTGATAACCCTTCGACCGGTACAAATCTTCTAACGCAGTGCGTGCCAAATCAACGTTATCAATGCTTTTTTTCGGGCCCAAAAATGGATAGATAGTGCGTTCCAGTTGTTTTTTGTCCAGCAGGGTGTTGCCCTTTACCCGCAATTCAAATAAATCGAAACTGGCTGCAGGTTGCTTGGGCGCGGCTTGCGCCTCACCGTCAGTGGCTACTGACTGAGGCGCTTCTTGTGCGCTGACATCAAGCACTGCCTGCGCCAGAGTAAAGCCACTCCAGACCATCCAGGCCAAAACTCGACTACGTTTATTACGATTTAATTGCATGCGTATTGGTTAAAACTTATCTGCGCCCTCACCACGAAGGCATCTCTATGCCCATTATATAAAAGTAAAGTTAAGGTTTTATGACAGGATTAAGAAATGTAAGTTTATGACTACGTTATTTAATGAGCAACTGGTAAATTATGGCGATTAATTGGTTTACTTTGCCTGAAAACGCAAAAGCGTGACAGACTATGATCCATGTTTTTCTAACTATAGAAAAAAGCTGCCTATCGAATTCTTTTAAACTTGCTCCCAAGCGCCAATATCCAGCCAAACCCACATAACCGGAATACACAAGGCTTGCGACGCTGGAGCGTCGCTGACTGCATTCCCACGCTGGAGCGTGGGAACGATAAATATTTAAAGATGATTAACGGCTTATAAAGCCAAGCGACTACTAGCCCCACCCTCTCGACCCCACGTCCCATCCTCTCTCGTTCCCACGCTCCGACACTCATCATTCCCACGCTCCGGCGTGGGAATGCAGGCTCCGACGCTCCAGCGTCGACAGCAACTCCAGACTGCTACACACCCACACCGAAATTTGAGAACTTACTAATTCGACGCCGGAGCCTGGGAACGATAAAGGGAGGAGCGTTAAAATCCATTGGTGGGTTGCGCATCGCGCACCTAAAATCGCATCCATTAAACGCTTTTATTTGCACCACACTCTATTATTGTTTTTTACCTTGTGCCTATTGGATTTATTTCTATGACATGGTTGTGGTGCGCGATGCTCATACTAGTTATGATTAATTATTTATCTAAAAGTGTATTGGTTTATAATCTGCCGATGAGCAAAACACACGATAGCAGTTACAAGTTTTTATTTTCAAATCCGGAGTTGGTTCGAGACCTTATTATGGGTTTTATACCGGATGATTGGTTGCATGGCTTGGATTATTCTACACTTGAGAAGGTGCCGGGCTCTTATGTGAGTGATGATTTTCAACAACGCGAAGATGATATCGTCTGGAAGGTTAAAGTCGGTGAAGATTGGGTTTACCTGTATTTGTTGATTGAATTTCAAAGTAGTGTTGATAAATATATGGCGCTGCGCATGATGGTCTATATCGGCCTGCTGTATCAGGATTTAATAAAGCGCGGTGATGTGCTGGCAGAGGGTCGTTTACCACCGATATTACCCATAGTGCTTTATAATGGTAGCCAACGCTGGACATCGGTTACCGATGTTGCCGATTTAATTCCCGTCGTACCCGGCTTGGTAGAGCAGTTTAAACCCCATCTTAAATATTTACTGATTGACGAAAACGCTTACAGCAATGCAGAATTGGCATCACTTAACAACTTGGTGGCCGCCGTCTTTAGATTTGAGCAAGCAGACAACCCGGCAACCATGGAAGGCTTGATAAGCCTGTTAATCGATTGGCTAGCCGATAGACCCGACTTACGGCGCATGTTTTCGTTATGGATACGCGCCACATTGATGAGAAAACCAAACTACGGTATCTTATTACCCCAAGTAGACGATTTACAGGAGATAAAAGTCATGTTGGCAGATAGACTGGAACAATGGGCACTGGCCTATATAGCAGAAGGTGAGCTAAAAGGTAAACAAGAAGGCAAGCAAGAAGGCAAGCAAGAGGGCAGGCAAGAGGGCAGGCAAGAGGGCAGGCAAGAAGGCCGGCAAGAAGGCGAAATACTGGCTTTGCAAAGACTATTGTCCAAGCGCTTTGGT
>CAIUYS010000530.1 GCA_903903365.1 uncultured Methylococcaceae bacterium | reverse complement strand
GGGCGTATGCCCAAAGGCGTATTGCTGGTCGGTCCTCCCGGTACCGGAAAAACCTTGCTTGCCCGTGCTGTTTCCGGAGAAGCCAAGGTACCGTTCTTTAATATCAGTGGTTCAGAATTTATAGAGTTGTTTGTGGGTGTCGGCGCTGCCCGCGTTCGCGAGTTATTTGAACAGGCACGCAGCAAAGCGCCTTGCATCATCTTTATTGATGAACTGGATGCCATCGGTCGCTCTCGCGGTGGTCCTTTGGTTATGGGTGGACACGATGAACGGGAGCAAACACTAAACCAGTTGCTGACCGAAATGGACGGCTTTGACACCTCGGTTGGCGTGGTGGTTATGGCCGCGACCAATCGCCCCGAAGTGCTCGATAAAGCGTTGCTTCGTGCTGGCCGTTTCGATCGCCAGATTGTCGTTGATAAACCGGACTTACAGGATCGTATAGAAATACTCAAGTTGCACACCAAGGCCATGACGTTGGCTGAAAATATTGATATCGCAGTCGTTGCAAAACGCACACCGGGCTTGGTAGGCGCTGATTTGGCCAATATCGCCAACGAAGCTGCGATTATGGCGATACGGGTAGACCATACCCAAGTTGAAATGGAAGATTTTGAAGCCGCTATTGATCGCATACTCGCCGGGCCGGAAAAGAAAAATCGTGTCTTAAATCCAGAGGAAAAACGCCGAGTTGCTTATCACGAGGCAGGGCACGCACTGGTTGCGGAGCATGTGCCCACTGGACAGCCCGTGCATAAAATTTCTATTATTCCAAGGGGCGTTTCAGCGCTGGGATTTACCTTACAATTACCGGTAGAAGAAAAGTTTCTGTCAACAGAGCCTGAGTTAAAAGATCAAATAGCGATTTTACTGGGTGGACGTATGGCGGAAGAAATTGTGTTGGGTAGCCCCTCAACCGGTGCCCAGAATGATCTTGAAAAAGCCAGTGACATTGCTCGTAACATGGTTTGCAGTCTGGGCATGAGCAAAAAATTGGGACCTTTGACTTATGGCAAGCGCCAGCAGCTTCAGTTTTTGGAAGCTGAAGTCTCTGAATATCGCAATTACAGTGATGAAACCGCACGCATCATTGATACAGAAATAATGGAATTGGTTGGCGAGGGCGAAATACGCGCCCGAGAAATAATCACTGCAAACAGTGTGATCCTGGAAAAACTGGCCAACTTGTTACAGGAAAAAGAAGTGATTAACAGGGAGGAAATGATTGCCTTGTTTGAGAGTCAGTAAAATCCAGCGTCCCCTTAAAATGCCCGCCAGTTAATCAGGTTGTAGCTACTCAGCTGTTTAAACAATAGAGTACAGATGGCATGGATAAGGGGCGTTTTTTAATCTCATGCCTATATTACCTGTTAGGCGCTTAAGATCTTTTTTCGATTAAAAATAAAATCCGTTGAAACCCTTATAATCCGTGTCTTCCGTGTTCTATGATTGAAGACAATATCTACTGGGTAATCTATTTTTTTACAAAGAAAGTCAGGCAGTTATTAAGCAAGATACACTTAATTAACAAGTACTGTTCAAGGTGTAAGCTGTTTTACCGTATACTGTTGCTTTGTAACTCATTTTAAAAATCAGCACTATCCATTGATCTTGGCTGAATTTTTTTACCAGAGGTTTTGTAATGTCTTTCGCTCAACTCGGTTTAACCGAGGAACTCCTTAAAGCCGTAGCCGATCAGGGCTATATAACCCCTACACCGATACAACAAAAAGCCATTCCCTTGATCCTTCAAGGCAGAGATATGTTGGCCGGGGCACAAACGGGTACCGGAAAAACCGCCAGTTTTACGTTGCCGTTATTACAACGACTGGCTGAAAATCATGATCCACATCAAAAACCGCACGTTGTCCGCGCCCTTATTTTAGTACCCACCCGTGAATTGGCAGCCCAAGTCTATGAAAGCGTCAAAACTTACGGCGCACATTTACCCTTGCATGTGGAAGCAGTCGTGGGTGGTGCCAGTATTGGCATACAAACCCGTCAATTAAGACGCGGTTGCGATATCGTGGTCGCAACGCCCGGACGGTTGATTGATCATGTGCTGAAGCGCAATGTCAATTTGTCTCATGTGGAAATGCTGGTGCTGGATGAAGCAGATCGTATGCTTGATATGGGTTTTATGCCCGATATTAAGCAAATTATGGCGCTGATTCCCAAGAAACGACAAAGCCTGTTATTTTCTGCCACCGTACCCAATGCTATCAAATCATTGGCAGCCCAGCTTCTGAATAATCCTGTTGAAGTCGAAGTTGCCAAGCAAAATGCGACCGCAGAAAATGTAACGGAGCGTGTTTATGGCATCGACCGCGAGCATAAACGCGCTCTACTGTCGTACCTGATTGGCAGTAATAACTGGAAACAGGTTCTGGTATTTGTGCGCACCAAACATGGCGCTGATCGTCTGGAAAAACAGTTGATTGAAGACGGTATCCGCACCACGGCGTTGCATGGCGATAAAACTCAAGGCGCACGTAATAAGGCGCTGGAATACTTTAAAAATGGCAAGGTATCGGTGTTGGTTGCAACCGATATTGCAGCACGCGGGTTGGATATTGATGACTTACCCCATGTGGTCAATTTTGATTTACCACAAGTACCCGAAGATTATATACACCGTATTGGTCGTACCGGCCGCGCGGGTTCAAGTGGAGAAGCCTTGTCACTGGTTTGTCCGGAAGAAGCTTATTATCTGGTGGAAATAGAGAAATTGCTCAAACGGCAAATTCCACGAGTCGCCGATACCGGCTACGAGCCCGTTTCTTTGAAGATTATCGACGCACCTAAAAAGAACGCTGCCAATAAAGAGACCGGCAAAAAAGATTTACGCCATTCTAAAAAACCCGCCGCCCGTGCCGCAAAACCGGCTGACAGCAAACGCTCTGACAGTAAGCGTATCGAATCCAGAGGCCAAGGACGCTCAGGATCAAGAGGCAAAGCATAACGCCTCGATAGCCGTCGATTTACATCATAAAAGTTCAACGCCAATAAATCCGTTCATCCCATACTTGTTAAAGGATGAACGATTTTACTGCTGCACCAATATCCAGGGTTTAACCACAACTGCCCAAACATCGGTATCCGTTTCCAACCACTCAAGTGCCTGCTGATCAGAGACAAGAGCAATCTCATTAGCTTGCAGCCATTGCGCAACTTGATCTTTATTATCGATAGAAAACTGATAGGCAACATCAACCAAATCCAGCGGGGCTGAAACAAATACTGCCGTGCCACTGGCAAAAAAACGCTGCAATTCTTTCCAGGCAATTTTTGATGTTTCCAGGTTTACTTTTTCCTTGGTAATATCTGCACAGTTTGACGCATTCATGGTTTAAATTTAATGGTGTTGTTAGAAATAGAGCTGTTATTCTATAACAATTTTGTTAAGTTTTGTTAAAACACTAACCCGTTGTTTTTTATGACTTGTTGACTTTGTTCTTTTAGTGAAGTGTGACACCTAAACGGGTGTCGAAAGAGTGGCTATTTTTGCATCAAATTTTAATGGTTACAAGGGGGTAATTAACAGGCAATCGCTATCTGATTGTATTGTTTGGCAAAGTCCCAATGTTGGATGCTGGATTGTGTGGCTTATTAAGCAACCGTTGTTTATTGTGTCGATGATGATTGAAGCCGCAAGTGTATCAACTAAGTTTTCAAGTGTAATGGTTTCTGTTTTCATTTTTAAAAAGTTTCCTTTGAGTTATTGTGAGAACGCACTATAACCGCTTAGTTTCACTTTCTGCAATCTAAAAATATAAATAAAATCATATAGTTAGTAAGTCACCGCTGACCTATGTTTGCTTTGTAAAAGTTTGAAGCGGCTTTATTGAGGTTTGCCGATACGTAATGAAACTTTTGTTTGCTGGGTAATTGCTTTTTTTGTATCTGACAAACGAAGTTTTCTTTTTTCCTACCCAGCTCTTGCTTTGTTGAATATGCTACCCAATTAAAAATACTGTAAAACTTCCCATGATTTGCCGTGTTAGAATTTCTTGCCGATACGTGCAAATCTATTATTGCTTTGTCAGGCATGGGGTTTTTTATTATCGTGTTGTGGTGAGCTTGTACGGGCTTATTTTTGGCATTAAATAGCTGTAAGAAGGCTTTTTTAACCTGCTTGTATTCGTTTGGATTTATTAAAATCTCCCCATGATAATGGGTTAAGGTTTTATCAAAACTTTTCCCGTCCGTTTCTCTTGTCATCCAAAATAAAACACCTCTGTTTAAAGCCGCTGTTAATTTTTGCTGGATTTTTTTGTTAAGTTTTTGGGTGTTGGTTCTGTGTAGGTGATTTGGTAACCGGAATGTAAACGGATAACCTTTAAGGGTGTTGTCTGGTTGCTTGTGTAGGACATACTGACAAACCAATAGCTTTGGTAAGGTGTCTAGTCTTTCGTACTGTGGCTGGTGTTTTTCATTAAAGAATATCTGTTTAAACTTCTCTGTGTTTACTGTGTGCTTGTAAGGTAAAGAATCTATATTACTGAAGGGGTGTGTTTTGCAGAAAATAGAATACAGTCCAGACCTTGCGCCTGTAGCGTTACGGGCTGATTTTAACAGTTTGTTTTTTTCATATTTTTTTGGCGGGTTTTGTCCTAATTTTTGATAATTGGGTTCATTAACAGGCATTTCAGGAATCGCTTTTGGTCTCTGTACAAGCTCACGAATAATTAACCGGAATGACTCGCTAGATTTCCATTTTTGAATGATTTCTGATCGCGTCAACTTCTCCCCGTCAATCGTGATTTCTGCAAACTGCTTACCCTCTGGGTCACTACGTGTCTTTAATTCCATGATATAATTGTTTCCTGATTTGTTGTATCGCCACAAAGAAGCTCTAACTTCGATGTGGCTTTTTATTGCCTGATAGCTGGGTATATAAGGGGTCGATTATTTTTGTGGTCAGCTTTAACGACTAGGCACAAAGCGGCTGATTCTGGGCTCTAAGGGTTCGGATCTTGTCATGTTGAACCCAGTACGCAATATGGAAGTCCTGCCAGCTTTGCCGCCTTGATTGCTGCCAGCTTTCTACAGATTGGCTCTAATCGGTCAACACATAACGCCTTAAGATCTGACAACTCATAACCCACGTTGCCATTGCATAATCGGTGATATGGTATCTTTCCATATTTTGCAGCATTGGCGTTAGGTCTCGTTTCTCTACGATTTTCTGTCAAAATCGTGGACGCTGAACCCTTAAAGACTTGGCTGTAATTGTTCCTTACTAACCAAGTGTTAATAAACTTCGATGCTTCGTTGGCGCTTATCATTGTGTTATTCCCATTTTTAATTTAATTGCTGGTAATGCTTCGATTGAATCACACGCCCATGTTGTTATTGCGTTCTCCAAAACTTCTGCCCGTGTATCGCCACAAATGCCGATAAATTTGTCAATCGTTTCTATAACGATTTTATCCACAGTGAATTGAATAGCCTTTCTGTTGCCAGCTTCCTTTAATCTTGTTCTGTACTGTACTTGCCTTTCTTTTGGTGTAGCCATAGTGTAAGCCTTTATAGTGTAAGTTATTGAATTAAATAAATTTTTATTCTGTTACAGTTATATACTGTTATAACAGGTTATGCAAGCTGTTAATTAAATGTGAGATTGAAGGGCAGGCATTACCCAGCGATAACTTTACTTAAAAATGGGGTATTTTATAGGCTGGGTAACTACTAATCACTGGGTCTGTAAAATGAAAGCGTTGGTATTCGTTGGCTGTATCTTATTTGGTGATGATTTTTTTGTTCGGGGCAACTCAGGGGCAACTTTCGCAGTCGATTTGGGGTATAAACTACCCAGCAAAGTGTAAGGTATATAGGTTTTTTGAGAGCTTTTTTATTTAAAGTGCGCCATGAGTGCGCCATTAGAAAATATCAATCTATCCAGCCCAATAGATTCGTGGTCTGTAGGTTATAGAACAGGTGATTATCTATCACCTGTTCTGGTTTTTACCCTGTTTAGTATGCCATTGGGATAAAATCTGGAAGTCAATAATAATTAAAATTATCTGCTCTAAAAACAGGTAGCCAGATTTGAAAGTGTACCCGTAGGCGTACCCAAAATTAAATAAAAACCGCCTGTCAGTCTACAAGCCACGTATTGTATGGGCTTAAACTTTTAAAGGGTAGTCTTGTATAGAAGATGCATTTGTTTTTAGCTTGTTTTGCGTTGGCAAGCATTGCCTGATTAGGGTATCAATTTAAAAGGATGATGGGTTATTCCGTAGTCTATAGTGTTGATCGCTACAACTAAGGGGGCTATGTCCTTCGCTCTGTGACCACCTTTAGAATAAACTGTTTTCCCCATTACGTTGGAAGTATGACCACTGATTGCGTTAAGTAATTCATCTGGGATATGGTCGCCATCAAGAAAACTGTTTAGGTTGTGCCTAAAGCTATGGAATACAACCGCCTTGTCTGTTACGCCTGCTTGGGTGCTGTACTTTCCCCACCACCGACTTTCGGCCGCAAAGTCTCCCTTATCTCGTTCGGGGTTGGTTTCACCTTGTCGTTTGGGAATGTCCCGCCTTTTGGCAGTTGGGAATAATTCTGTTTCACCCTTTTTTGTAAGACTCTGTGTGTAGGCGACAAAACCCAACTTTAACAAAACATTATGTATCGGTATTAATCGGGGTCTGTAGTCGGTTTTTAACCGGCTTTCTATATCGTCCGTATGCTCTTGAATGTCGATAACCCAATGTTCTGAGTTATCACGGGCTTTATGTTTTCTAATGTCACTAAGGTGTAGTTGGCAAAGTTCGGCAATCGTTGCGCCCGTGTATAACCCCAACAAAGGCAACCAATACTTTACGTCTGGTTCAACTCTATACTTTGAATAGTTCTTTATTTTTTTAAAACCCTTAACGTAATTTTCCTTTGCGGGGTTGTCATCTTGAAATAAGGTCTTTAACTCTTCCTGTGTGAAGGGTCGCCTTATTGTTTTTGTGCTTATGTTGCCTTTTGCCAACTTGAGGGCTTTAATGGCAGGCTGTAAACTATTAACCTCTTTGTAATCTAGCATCCAAGTTAGAAAACTAAGTACCGTGCTTATGTAGGTTCGCATTGTTAATGGTGCGATGGTTTTATAAATTGAACCATCAAAGTTATCGTCAAGCATCATTTCAATAGTTAAACCCTCTTGAAGCCTTCCTGATCGGTCGATGTTATTAAACTGCATAGGTATGACATGCAATATCTTAATGTAGCGTTCCGCGTCTACTCTGTTGAATGCCGCCGCTGCTATGTCACAATATTTAATGAAATTAGTTACGTTTTTTCGTTTGTTTCTAGCGTTGGTGGTTTCCATCCTTTGCCCTCCAATCGGTCTGGGTCTGTTTGATGCTTGATGTATTCCGGTAGATACTGAGACAACTTTTTAGGGTCAACGTCTGGCATCGGTGCGGTTATGGCTTTGAGTTGGGCTTGATGTAACTCTTCTTCTCGCTTTTTTCGTGTGACTGAGGCTTGTTTTGTCTCCACTGGCTTAATTAAATTATAAAGCTCTACATCTTTTAAATGATCGCCTGTATCGACTGTTACAAGGTTCATGTTTAGGTCAGTGAATGTAATTAACCCTGTTTTCATTGGCTTGTTACTCATTAATTGGTCAACGATTTTTTCAAACTCTACCCTATAAATACGCGCCCTTTTAATTGCGAGTTTCCGGCTGTCTGTTTGAAGTGTTCGCCTAATTTCCTTTCTGTTGTTGAAGTGTGATTGTAAGTGCTTGGGGATGATGAAACGTGCATAATACATGCCGTGCCTATTCTTACACATAAAATCTGATTTGCTCATTTTTAGCCTCTTGATGTACTAGGGGCGTGTATACCCGAAGTGTGACACCAAAAGAACAGGTCTAAGCCGCAAGGGTTATGGGGTTGCAGGGCATTCACAATTTTTTTTTGTAAATTTATGCAATTCCTAACGTGCTGTTTTTAATCTAAAAAATAGAAGTCAGATAAAAATAACTTCTATAACAATTTTGACCAATAACCACTCAGTCAGGAGTAAATGTAATGTCGCTATTAGACTCATTCACCAAAAAATCCAAACTCAATGCAACCATCAAGCAAACTGCGCTGGCACGTAAAAGTGAAGGCAGTACCGCTGACGGCCTGTTTAAAGCCGCTTATCAAGGCTATGCAGAGGTCTTGCATGACGATCCATTGCGAGCGGAAGCTTTATATAACTGGGGCTTTGCTTTATTACATCAGGCAAAAATTAAAACCGGTGATGAGGCGGCGAACCTTTATCAGGATGCTATCCAAAAGTTTGCTTTTTGTCTGCTGATTAATCCCGATTATCTGGGGTCGGCTATTAATGGCGGTGTGGCTTATATGGATTTGGCCAGGCTTAAAAAAGTAAAACCGGATGATACACTGTACGAATTGGCCAAAAAACAATTTGAAAAAGCCAATGCGATTCAAGCCGGAACAGCCTCTTATAATCTGGCCTGCATTTATGCTTTACAAGGCAAAAAAGACGAGTGCCTGAAGGCACTGGAAAAGGCCCGCGATAGAGGAGCTTTGCCAGAAGCCGACGAAATTCTAAATGATCCGGATCTGGCTGGCATTAAAGAGCAGGATTGGTTTGTCGCGTTTATGGAAACATTAAACAAAAAAGCTGAAGTAGAGCCTGAAAATAAAGAGCCCGTTGTTAAGTCCACCGATTCTAAATGGAAGCTGGTTGAAAAGAATTTTGAATCCGAAGAAACCGCCACTGAACAAGTAACGGTTACTGAAAAGAGTGAGGCTGAAGAAAAATAATTTCTAGCAGCGCGGGTGTATAAGCGTGGCATCATACACCCTAAGCTTGGCTAGTTATACTGCCTTCACATTGAATAACACGCTGCCAATAATGCCTGCATTTTGGCCAGTCCCAATTTACGCGTTAACTCAATATTTCGTTGCGGGATGTCTTCAGTCTGTGGATAGGTGTCTATTGCCCTGTCAATACTGGTTTCCCGCAATAAATGTAGCATGGGGTAGGGCGAGCGGTTGGTGTAATTAGCCGCATCGTCCTGTTTGGCACCTTCAAAACAATAATCAGGATGAAAGCTGGCCAACTGATAAACACCCTCGTAGTCTTCTGCCAGCAATAATTCTTCAGCAAGTTCAACAAAATCCAGGTAATCATCAAAGCAGACAAAAGCCTGGTCATAAATAATTAGCGTGGTTTCAATACCGGCATCACTATTCAAACGATCACATTCCAGCATTAAATTTGAAAGGCAGATTTCAATGTCAGTGTCGTGACTGACGACAAAACGAATGCTGCCACGCTCCAGTTCACGTTTGGCGAACGGACAAATACTGTATTCAATAATGATGGTTTTTAACCAGTTTTGCGTGGCTACTATTAATTGTTGGTCTTTATTATCCATGGCTTACGGTGTTTTACGATGCATCTAAATAGGTTGTCGCTATAATAGCAAATTTTAAGTTAACTGCCTTCCCAATCACAAAAAACATGACCCTATTATTATTTAATTTACGCGGTGTACCCGAAGATGAAGCAGATGAAGTCCGCGAGTTATTAACTGCGCAGAACATCGATTTTTATGAAACGTCTGCCGGTAATTGGGGTATGTCTATGCCGGCTTTGTGGCTAAGGGATTCTGCTGACCTGGAAAAAGCAAGGCAGCTTATCAATGCTTATCAACAACAACGATTTCAGACTTCGCGTGCAGATTATTTGCAGCGTAAAAAAGCCAATCAGCAGCAGACTTGGCTAAAAGCGTTTAAAGAAAATCCGTCACTGTATTGTGCTTATCTATTTGCGATGGGGCTGGTTATTTATGTCTCGGTTAAATTGTTGCTGGAATTGGGCTTGTAAGGGTGGGTTAAAATGAGACAGTACCATCAATTAAGGTTAGAATACGGCGATAAAATCACGGTGGTATGGTGTTGGCAAGAATATCGGGTGAATAAACCAACTATAACAAAAGGACAACTGAATGACTGAGATAACTGAAGTACCGAGTCCTTTTTGCGGTATTGGCACGGATGATTTGACCATCAGGGTTGATGGTGTATCGCTAAAAGTAATTGAGAATGGCTGTGCGGTTAATACGCCGGCGTTTGAACAGCCGATTACCGACACCAGTGCCCGCGTTGATGGCAAAGTAGTGAGTCTGGAGGTTGCAATCGCTAAGGCAGCTGCTTTATTAAAAGACACACGTCTGCCGGTAATCGGTGGCTGTGCGACGGATGTTAACGGGATGCGAGGCTTGTTGGCCTTGGCAGATCGTTGCGGTGCCGTGGTCGATAATATTAATTTTACCGGTGCCCGTAATAACTTTTTGGCGCTGCAAGATTCAGGCTGGATGAATACCACGCTGGCGGAAGTTAAAAATCGCTGTGATTTTTTGCTGGTGGTGGGTACGGATTTGGAGGTTTTTGCACCGCGCTTTTTTGAGCGTTATCTGTGGAATAAAGAATCCATGTTTCTGGATGATACCAGTCAGCGTAGTGTTATTTATTTAGGTAAAGCGCCATCGGGTGATGCTTCAACCTCACCAAGCGGTCAAAAAGCCCAAGTATTTGAATGTGCCATTGAAGATTTGCCTGAAGTGGTTGCCGTATTAAGAGCACTGGTGAAAGGGCGACCGATACGCGCTACCTCGGTTTGTGGAATAACAGTAGCCGATTTACAAAGTATTGCTGATAAATTTAAAGCAGCCAAGTACGGTGTAGTGACTTGGGCGGCGGGTGCTTTGGCTTATGCTCAGGCAGAGTTGACCGTGCAAACGCTGTCAGAAATGATTAAAGATATTAATGATCAAAACACCCGCTGTTCCGGTTTGCCGTTGGCAGGTAAAGACGGTGATCAAACCGCCAATCAGGTTTGCGGCTGGACAACAGGCTACCCTGCTCGCACCCGTTTTAGTGTTGGTTATCCTGAATATGACCCGTTTTTAAACGATTCCAACGTGTTGCTGGCAAACGGTGAAGCGGATGCGTTGGTTTGGGTGCATGCCTTTAATGTTAAGGCAGTACCGCCAATAACAGCACTGCCCACTATTGTGGTCGGTCGCTCAGGCATGATTTTCGCAAAAGAACCGGCGGTGTTTATTCCCGTCGGTACACCGGGTATTGATCACGCCGGTCATGCTTATCGCATGGATAACGTGGTCGCCATTCGCTTAAAAAAGTTACGCGATTCCGGTTTACCCAGTACGGCTGACGTACTGAATGCCATTGAACAAGCAATACAATAAATTTAGGTTGGGTTACTTTTAAGGAAACACCATGCTATTGACTTCTGTTACCAGCAAAGGGCAAATCACTATTCCCAAAACTATTCGTAAGCAATTAGGTATTCGCAAAGGCTGTAAAATACAAGCTACTTTGGTAGGTGATCATATTGAATTACACCTTAGTGAGGTAATACATGAACAGCCCACCACTGGTTTTGCCATGCTAAAAAGTAATCGCACCGCCGTGCCAGCCGATTTTGACCCTGCCGGTTTATTAAACCATGATAGGACTTGACACCAATATCCTGGCTCGGTATTACATACAGGATGAAGCCGATAAGGAAGCCGAAAAGCAACATCAGCTAGCACGGACACTGATAGAATCCGGACAAGCTTTAATGGTTTGTAAAACGGTGATGCTGGAGTTTGAATGGGTGATGCGCGGTTATTATCATTTTTCAGCGTCTGAGATTGTCGCTGTTTTTAAACACTTATTATCACTTGAGACTGTTAGCTTGGAAGATAGAGCCAGTATTCAACAGGCGGTTGCCAACTTTGAAGCAGGCTTTGATTTTGCCGATGCCCTGCATCATGCCAGTTATATAAACTGCGACAATGTGGCTTCTTTTGATGACAAAAAGTTTGCCAGACGTGCCACGCGTCTTGGTTTAAATCCTGCTGTGATAGTGCCAAAATAACTACGTTGTCTTTTATAGCGCATTCCGCCACAGGTGATGTAATTCTAAACTATCGGCTAATACGCTATACTCCCCAACACAAAACGCGTTTTAAGGAAACACCATGTTAATAAAACTCACCGGCGGTAAACTCTATGATCCTGCAAGCGGGGTTGATGGACAGCTGCAAGATATTTATATTCAAGACGGGCGTATTGTTAAAGCGCCGACTGAAGCGCTTCAAATTGATAAAGAATATGATTTAAAAGGCAAAGTCGTCATGTCCGGCGCGATTGATATGCACACGCATATTGGTGGTGGTAAGGGCAATATTGCCAGAACCTTGTTGCCGGAAGATCATCGGCAAGATCCCGTTCACCGAAGCGATATTACCCGTTCCGGTTGTGGTCATGCCATGCCCAGCAGCTTTGTAACGGGTTACCGTTATGCGGAAATGGGTTATACCGCCGGGTTTGAACCAGCTGTACTGCCAATTAATGCGCGGCAAGCGCACATGGAAATGGCGGATATCCCGATTCTGGATAAAGGCGGTTATGTCATGATGGGCAGTGATGATTATTTACTGCGCATGCTGACCGCCAAAAAAGACCAGAAAGCCATTAATGATTATGTCGCCTGGACGATGCATTCGGCCAAAGCCATCGGCGTTAAAGTTG
>CAIUYS010000529.1 GCA_903903365.1 uncultured Methylococcaceae bacterium | reverse complement strand
TGATATTATTGAAAGTTCTTATATTTGGTTTGGAATACTGGCCTATAGCATTGTTTTTTTATTAGCGTTGTCATCGCCCAAATGGGCCAAAAAGCGCATGGGTAAAGCTTGGAAAAAACTTCATCGATATATTTATATTGCAGCAGTTGCCGGTATTATTCATTACTACTGGCAACTCAAAGGTAATCTGGCTGAACCTTTGTTTTATTTAATCCTGATTGTTTTATTACTGGGCTTTCGAGTTGCAGTCTGGTTTAAAAACCGTAAATTTAATAAAATGATGATCCCAACCAGTAAAAGGCTTGTGGTCGTGCCGATAAATCCCGTTGTGATACCTGAAACAATCGCAGAACAGCAAGAGATAATCCTTAAGAGCTTAAGGAATCAGGCGCCTTAATCTGTAAATCTTTACCGCAGCGACTTAAAAAATTTGAATCCCCTAGCAACAGACATGGTAAAAAAAATCCCTATCGGCATTAGCAGTTGTTTACTGGGTGAACAAGTCCGTTTTGATGGTAGTCACAAACGTGATGCCTACATTGTCGGTACACTCAGTGAATATTTTGACTTTTACCCCTTCTGCCCGGAAGTAGCGATTGGTTTAGGTATACCCCGACCTACCATTCATCTCGTAAAAACCGATGATGTCATACGTTGCGTGGGGGTTAAAAATCCGGAACTGGATTTAACGAACAGTTTACTTGACGTTGCTGCACAACAAAAAGAGCGTCATTCCGGGTTATGCGGTTATATTTTAAAAAAGGATTCACCCAGCTGTGGCATGGAGCGTGTTAAGGTTTACTCGGGCAATCAGCCGCATCGGGAAGGTTTTGGTATTTTCGCACAGGAAATGATGCGTAATAATCCGTTGTTGCCGGTAGAAGAAGAAGGCCGCCTTGGCGATCCGGGCTTGCGTGAGAATTTTATCCAGCGTGTTTATGTACTCTATCGTTGGCAACAGCTATTGGCAGAAGGTCTTTCTACTCAAAAACTGACTCATTTTCATGCCCGCCATAAACTGATCATTATGAGTCATGCCGATTATCGTGAACTGGGGCAATTGTTGTCCCGTTTAAGCAAAGATAATCTGCTCGAGATTGCCGAGCAGTATATTTTACAGCTAATGAATACCCTTAAAATAGTTGTCAATCGCAGTAACCACGTTAATGTGTTGCAACATATTCAAGGTTACTTAAAAAAAGAATTAAGCACCGATGATAAAGCAGAGCTTTGTGAAGTGATAGAACGCTATCGGAGTGGTGAAATACCACTGATTGTACCGCTGACCCTGCTTAAACATCATTTCCGTAAATCCCCCGATCCCTATATAGAAGAATCTTATTACCTGTCGCCTTATCCGCAAGAACTAAAACTTATTAATCAGTTATAAATAGTTGAGTTACGATGTTACTAACCCGCATGGCTTATCATTCGCCCGTAACCTCTTGTATTAACGATATATCTTTACGCAACAATTCATTGATTAAAGACTGTAGATTAACGCCTTTAATTTTTGCCTTCTCGGCAAACCAGCTTTCAACATCTTGATCCAAATAAACCGGGATATTTAATTGCGCATCAGAATGATAAAAACGTCCTCGTTCTGCATTGGAAAAATCATATTCATCTTTCATTATTAGCCCTCATATTGTTTTTGTTCATGTCGAGTCGCTGGTCTTGCTGAAATAATGCGTAGGGTCACTTGGTCTTGGTGATACGTCATAAAAGTATGTACAACTAAACGTAATTGATGTGCCTCGTTATTTCCCAGCGTAATCCAGCGCTCTTCCAATTCGCCATGTTCATTATCAGGTATGGATAATTGTAAAGGATCAAGAAATATTTCAGTTGCTTCTTCAAAACTGATGCCGTGTTTTCTTAAGTTGGTTTTATTTTTAACCGGATCCCATTCAAAATGATACTGCATACCTTATTTCCCTTCTCAAGCGTGACGGGGTTTGCAACCCCGTCATTCACGTTTTGTAGTTACTACGATCTTCAAACGTTTCGGTCGGGGCTGCAAACCCCGACCAGCGCAAGCGTGGGAACGATGTAAATACTACTCACATTCCAAGCCTTCAGCACGCTGAAATCCCCGAGGTAAATGTAAACCTCTTTTTGCACGACTACTCGTATAGTGTTGTATATCGGCGGCTTTCAACGTTAAAAAACGTTTACCGGAAACCACTTTTAACGGGCTATTTTCAGGTATCGCTAATACTGCAACTACAAAATCAGTGCCAGCAGCCAAATCAACCGTGGGAATCTGTATCAGTTTATTGCCTTTGCCGCGCGCCAGTGCCGGTAAATCGGCTACAGGAAAAACCAACAAACGGCCTTGCAAGGTAACGACTACCAACAAATCCGACTCATTACGGACAGGTACAGGCTTTAAAACTTTGGCTCCCTTGGGCAGATTAATCAATAACTTACCCGCCTTATTTTTACTCGACAGCTCTTTTAACTGGACCCTAAAACCATAGCCAAAATGACTGGCCAATACAAACCAGTCATCAGGATTGCCGGCAAGTAAATGCGTAAACATAGAACCGGCGGGGGGATTAAGTCGACCCGTTAACGGTTCGCCTTGCGTTCTCGCTGAAGGTAAATCGTGAGTAGAAGTACTGTAAGCACGGCCTGTAGAATCCAGTAGGTAAACAGGTTGTGTTGAGCGGCTTTTTACCGCATCCAGAAAACTGTCCCCGGAACGGTAATTTAAACTGTCGACTTCAATATCATGACCTTTTGCCGCGCGTATCCAGCCTTTTTCTGACAAAATAATGGTTAACGGTTCATTGCTGATTAATGCGGTAGTTTGCAGGGCAACAGCGGCTATTCTTGCAACAATCGGCGAACGACGGGCATCGCCATATTGCTCGGCATCACGCTCGATTTCTTTTCTGATCAAGCGGTTTAACAACAGCTTGGAACCCAAGGTTTTTTCCAGTGCAGCGCGTTCTTTTTCCAGCGCATCCTGCTCACCCCGAATCTTCATTTCTTCGAGTTTGGCCAGATGCCTTAACTTTAATTCCAGGATGGCTTCAGCCTGAATATCAGTCAACCCAAATCGCGCCATTAATACCGGCTTTGGATAGTCTTCGCTACGAATAATGGCAATGACTTCGTCAATATTTAAGTAGGCAATTAATAAGCCATCGAGTATGTGTAACCGGGCCAGCACTTTATCCAAGCGATACTGTAAACGTCGCCTTACTGTTTCTGTACGAAAGGCCAGCCATTCAACGAGAATATCCCTGAGCCCTTTAACTTTTGGCTTGCCATCCATGCCTATCATGTTCATGTTGACACGATAGCTTTTTTCCAGATCCGTCGTAGTAAATAAATGCGACATAACCGCATCAACATCGATACGTTTGGATTTTGGAATGATTAATAAGCGGGTAGGATTTTCATGATCTGACTCATCCCTCAAATCTTCAATCATGGGCAGTTTTTTCGCCAACATTTGCGCAGCGATTTGCTCCATCAACTTGGCCCCGGATACCTGATGTGGCAGCGCAGTAATGACAATATTACCCTCTTCCTGCTCATAAATAGCCCGCATTTTTATCGAGCCGCCCCCGCTAAGATACATTTTCTGTATATCTTCGGCAGAGGTGATGATTTCAGCATCGGTTGGGTAATCAGGCCCTTTGATATGCTCGAACAGATCTTCCAGGGTGCTGTCAGGCTGGTCCAACAATTGCAAACAAGCAGCGGCAACTTCCCGTAGATTGTGCGGAGGTATATCCGTCGCCATGCCCACAGCAATACCCATGGTGCCGTTAAGCAAGATATTGGGCAATCTTGCTGGCAACAACACCGGCTCTTTTAGGGTGGCATCAAAATTATCCGACCATTCAACCGTGCCCTGCCCTAATTCGCTTAGCAAGGTATTGGCATAAGCGGTCAGGCGTGATTCGGTATAACGCATGGCAGCAAATGATTTTGGATCATCCGGCGAGCCCCAGTTGCCCTGCCCGTCAACCAGTGGATAACGGTAAGAAAAATTCTGCGCCATCAATACCATGGCTTCATAACAGGCAGAATCTCCGTGCGGATGGTACTTACCCAGCACATCACCGACGGTACGTGCCGATTTTTTGTACTTGGCAAGGGCGTTTAAACCCAGCTCGGACATGGCAAAAACAATACGCCGCTGCACAGGCTTTAAGCCATCGGCAATATGTGGCAAAGCCCGGTCGAGAATAACGTACATTGAATAATCCAGATAAGCTTTCTCGGCAAAATCCTTTAACGGCAGTTGTTCAAAATTTTCTTGTAGACCCACTTAAAACTCATCCTCTGATAATTCAACGTAAAGTGCACGACTTTTCTCAAGGCTTTCTTGGCGCATTTTCCTGCGCAGTTCAGCCGCCACAAAATGCTTTTTCTCTGCCTCCGTTTCCAGCGTTAAACGCGGCACTTCAAATGATTTACCCTGTTCATCAATAGCCACCATGGTAAAATAGCAAGAAGTCGTATGCCTTTTCTCATTGGTTCTTAAATGCTCGGCAACCACTTTCACCCCGATTTCCATTGATGACCGCCCCACATGATTAACCCGGGCAAAAAAAGTCACCAACTCACCGACATTGACTTGCTGCCTAAAAAAAACCTGATCCAGCGCCGCAGTCACCACATAACTTTTGCAATATTTGGCCGCACAGGCATAAGCCACCTGATCCAGTAATTTTAATAAAGAACCGCCATGCACATTACCCGAAAAATTAGCCATATCGGG
>CAIUYS010000528.1 GCA_903903365.1 uncultured Methylococcaceae bacterium | reverse complement strand
CGACCGAAACGTTTGAAGGCTCAAATAACTTTCAAAACGTGAGTGACGGGGTTGCAAACCCCGTCACGCCTCATATTAATTCACCACGAAGACACGAAGTTCACGAAGAAAAACCAAAGAAAAATCTTCGTGCTCTTCGTGTCTTCGTGGTGAAATGTCTTAACTTGATGTCTATGGCATTAATAACTAAGCCATCCAACTTACAAAATTATTTAATTCTACATCGAAAATTCCACTTCGTAACCTGAAAACTTACGAATATTAATAACTCCCGTATCCAGCAACAGATATTGGCCTTTAACGCCATGCAGAACGCCTGAAACTTCAGGGTTCTTGTCAAAATTAAATGATTTAATTTTGCCCGGATAAGTATCTACCGGAAAGTGTATGTCCACAACGGGCTCTTCGGGTAAAAATTCAATCCCCTGCGAACCAAAACGCTGATTAACGACAGCCAGATCGGCTTTACATTGACTCATTAATTCATCGCGTTTTTTAATCAGATCTACCGACGCCACCTTGCTTTTAAGCATTTGTTGCCAACTGGTTTTATCACTGACCTGTTTGGCAATGGACGCCTCAATCAAACCCGCCATATATCTGGACTGTACTTTAAAAATAGGCAATGCCTGTACCGCTCCTTGATCTATCCAACGTGTCGGGACTTGCGTTTGACGGGTAATGCCCACCTTAATGCCGCTCGAATTGGCGAGATAAACAATATGCGGCTTAATGCAGAATGCTTCACCCCACGCGGGTTCTCGACAGGTTCCGGCATCGTAATGGCAGGTTTCCGGCTTCATAATACAGAGATCACATTGCGCCAGCGTGATAAAGCAGGGATAACAATAACCCTGATTATAACTTTTTTTAATCGCCCGGTTGCAATGGACACAAGAAATTTTACCGGTATACGTCAACTTGATCGACTTGCCGAGCAGTGGATTTAAAGAGATACTCTGATCACCTAACGGTAAATCATAAGCAACCGGACTTTCCAGGCGGTTGTGCATTTTTTTTAATGATCCCTGCATTCAGGTATTCCTAAATATTATAACGGTTTAGTACCCCTGCTTTGAAAAAGAGGGTAGGGGACGATGCCGTTAAGTTAAATATACAGCTGGAGTAAAACAGCTTTAGCTGTTTTTACAGGCAATAGCTGAAGCGATTGCACTCCAGTTTTTTAAACAACTTGCGCTTAACTTAACGGCATTGGAGTTAGGGGAGATTTTAAAAATAAATCCCCTTGCGGTTGCCAATAACAGCAACCCTAATAATTTAAAGATCCAGCCAATTTTGAGGTTTTAAATAACTTTCATAAAGAGCCGATTCCGGACTGCCTGGCTCAGGTTGCCAATTGTATTTCCAGCGAACCAAGGGCGGCAAAGACATCAAGATGGATTCAGTTCGCCCGCCGGACTGCAAACCAAACAAAGTGCCGCGATCATAAACCAGATTAAACTCAACATAACGGCCTCTGCGATACAACTGAAAATCACGCTCGCGCTCACCATAAGGCGTATCTTTTCGTTTTTGGACTATCGGCAAATAAGCATCGTTATAATGGTCGCCAACGCTTTGCATAAACGCAAAACACTGATCAAATTCCCATTCATTTAAATCATCAAAAAACAAACCACCCACGCCACGCGTTTCATTTCTATGGGGCAGAAAAAAATACTCATCACACCATTGTTTATAAGTGGGGTAAATATCCTTGCCAAAAGGCTGGCAGGCATTGCGTGCCGTTGTGTGCCAGTGGATTACATCGTCTTTAAACGGATAAAACGGCGTCAAATCAAAACCCCCACCAAACCACCAGATAGCCGGTGAGCCCGGTTTTTCTGCGATTAAAAAACGCACATTGGCATGTGATGTCGGCACATAAGGATTTTTAGGGTGAATAACCAGCGACACCCCCATCGCATGAAACTGACGATTAGCCAGTTCAGGCCGTTTAGCGGTTGCCGAAGCCGGCAAGCTAATACCGCGCACATAAGAAAAATTAACACCGCCCTGTTCAAACACCTGACCATTTTCCAAAACGCGACTTCTACCGCCACCCCCTTCATCCCGATCCCAAATATCTTCAATAAACCGCGCTTCCGGTTCCTCACCTTCAAGCGCCTGGCAAATCCGGTCTTGCAAGTTAAGCAGGTAATTTTTTACTTTGGTAATATCATCAGTGTTCATGAGGTGCTCGGTTGTGTTTTTAAAGGCCGGTAATCCAAAAATCCAGACTGACAATAATACCCTATAACGACATTATGGAGTAGACAGATGCTGCTCACAGCATTACCTGAAATAGTTGTTGATGGCTTTATTTAATTTTTTTTAGTTTATTGGGAAGGACTTGGCCGAATGCAAAGAAAGTTCTAATTAGCAAGAATTTTTATCCAATGCGAAAAATCTATGGATTTTGTCGTTCCAGCAGGGATTGCCCGAATCCAGAAGCCAGATTAGTTCTCTGTTATCTGAATACCCACAATCCCACTATGACTCTTTCAGCGAAACGATGAAGTGTTTTGCTCATCAAGTAGATAATCACTCGTCGTGTTTGGATTGAGGGCTTTCTGTGGTGTAAAAATTATTCAGAACCCCTATCGCCCGGAGATGTTCATTGCCGAACGCCGTATCGTAGGTGCTGAAAAAAATGTAATCCTTTCGCACCGTCTGAGTGGTCATTAAATTGGCGGTCAAACCGCCAAGCAAAGAACCCAATACTCCCGCTACGGGGTCTTTTTGTTTTTTCGTTTCTTCGGTGATTCGTTGGCTGATGAATTGATCGTAGTCGTTAAGACCTGGATTGGTGTAGGCCAAAAGGCCGGACAAGGCAATCAGAATAAGCGTGATAGAAAATAGTTTCATGGAACCTCGAATAGTTGTGTGTTTTTATGGGTAAAGATAAAGCACAAACAGTTTACCAAAGCCGGCAAGTTAATAGTACAAACAGTTTACCGAAACCGGCAAGCTAATGCCGCTAAAGTGGGAACCAGCGCAAAAAACCGCCCCGGTTTCCCAAAGGCGGTTGCTTTTAGGTAATGATATCCGTTTTCTGTAGGGGCAATCCCTTGCGGTTGCCCTGATAATATTGTGGCATCAAAGGGCAAGCGTAAAGCCCGCCCCTACAAAAAATTGTCCCGCTTCTCGGGGAAAAGCAAACTATTAAATGGTTAAAAAGGTCAGGGTGAATACTACGCGATGTGCCCTCGGCTAACATAAATCTCGCTAACCGCAACACCTAAAAAAAATACCACAAAAATAACTTGCTTTTTGTAGATAGTTAAGTGCATTATTTGCGGCATACTTTTTTTGCTAGATTCCTATCCTCTCCGCATAAAGGTTACTATTGTGTCGACTTCATTCATTATCCCGCGTGCTGAAATCAGCAAACGGGTGCTGATTCAACAATTAAACGCCCCGCGATCCAAGTACGCCAGCGCCTTGGACATTGCTGCAAGCGATCAGACTCAACTCAAGGTCGGCTTGGATTGGTTCGATTACAGCCTTAAGGCACAAGACACCACACAAAATTATAGCCATGCACTGGTCGCCCTTAAAAAGACCCTGCGTGACGGCCCCAAAAGTACAGCTATCAATTTGCCATCGCCGCCGCTGTTTCCGCCCATGCCAACGTCCGAGCCTTATGTCGACATCTTTGGCTTTCTGGGGGCGTTATTTACCCGCATCAAAAATCACAAAAACTATACAGATGCTATCGGCAAAGCGCTAAAGATTATCGCCACACAAAGCCCAGGCATTGATTTTACCTCCCTGCAACCGGTATTGTCGGTTGATTTTCAGTTTGGTCATCCGGTGTTGCATTGGAAAAACAACAGCACGGACGCGATAGAACTGGAAGCCGATCACGGCACAGGCACTTTTAGCCTGATGACCATCCAGCAAACCCCCGGCTACCAGGATAATACCCCGCTCCCCACTTCTGGAACCGCTGTGCTCTGGAAATACCGCGCCATCTACCGTATTCGTGATGCACAAATAGGGCATTGGAGCCAAGTGTTGGAAGTTGGGGTTAAGGGCTGATGAGGCTTACAAGATTGATTGAATTTTTTAATAACTTGGAGATATAGGCATGGAAAAAACTTGGCGCGATGCAATCAATCGAGTTTTAAAGGAATCTGCAACGGCATTGCATTACAGCGACATTACTGAGCAAATTCTTACGAATGAGTATTATAAACCTGATGGAGCAACCCCTAGGAATAATGTAAATTCTCTTATTTCGTCATCAATCAAAGAGTATGGCGAACAATCGACCTATGTAAGAGTTTCCCCAGGTGTCTATGCGCTACGTGATATTCAGGCTTCGGTTACCGCTGCAGCAGTGGAATCCGAAGAGATTATCAGCCAGCAGGATCCCGACACCCCAACCACATTTATTAATGCTTTTGGAATGTATTGGCAAAGAGATTTAGTGATTTGGAAAGAGAACCCAAATCTCTATGGCCTCTCACCCGGCAGCTCAGCATTGATTAATTTCTCTAAGCAGCGTGGCATCTATCTTCTTTATGACTTGCACTCACCTATTTATGTTGGGCGTTCTACCAACCAAACTATCGGTAAACGACTTTATCAACATACACTCGGGCGCTTATCTGGCAGGTGGAATCGTTTTTCTTGGTTCGGTATTTTGGCGGCCTCTGACGATGGAACCCTTAAAGAAGTGAATCCAGTCATTAATGAATCTGTCTTTATTTCGTCCTTCGAGGCAATTCTAATCGAAGCGCTAGAACCGCCACAAAATAGACGGCAGGGAGATGGGTTTAATGGCTTGGAGTATGTTCAGGGCATTGATCCAGCGATAAAAGCGCAACAGTTGGCAGCCACACTTAATGCAATTAAGCAAAAGCTTAGTGATGTTTAGCAAGAATATTTCCACTTGAGGATTTAGATGTATATCAAAAAAAGCCACCATCAAAGCGTATATCTGTTTACGAATCGCAGGCGCGTTTCCTTGCAGGTTGTATCGAACGCGGGGCGGGGTTTGCAACCCCGCCCTAAACGTTTAATGTTTACCGTTATTCAAAAAATTTGCGTTAGGTATGTATAGCCGTTTAGTTCAGGTAGGGGAAAAACGTGAGTAACGGGGTTGCAAACCCCGTCACGCCTTGAGGAGACATTCGTGATGAAATTTTTACCGTGTTATATTTTACATATTCTGAGTTTTTTATTTTAAAGAAAAATCGATTGGGTCAGACTCGATTGATTTGTGACCCCATTAATTTCTGAAAAGTTTAATAAAACCAAATCGGTCAGAAGAGGAGAATGATCATGGACAACGCAGCAATAAACGACACGGATCTGCAGCTCCCGGAATATGAGCTTGGCATTCGTGAGACAGTCGAGGAGGCGGTTCGGGACGCTTCAGCAGCGTTCAATATCTTCCGGGACATCAGTTTTTCGCTCCGCAAAAAAATCATCGCCAATATCAGGCTATCACTTGCGAAACAGACTCGTTTTCTGGCTGGCATGGCCGTTGCGGAAACCGGGTTTGGGAGAATCGAAGACAAGATATTGAAGTGTGGGCTTGTGATTGAGAAGACTCCGGGGGTTGAGGGGCGTGCCTACAAGCCGACTGCCGCTTACTTTGGCGATTACGGGGTGACGTTTTTGAACGGTGCGCCATTCGGTATTATCGCCGCGATCACGCCATCCACGAACCCGGCCGCAACGATCATCAATAATTCAATTACCATGCTGTCGGCCGGAAATGTTGTCGTTTTTCATGTTCATCCTCACGCCGGCAAGGTGTCAACTACGGCGGTGATGTTGATCAATAAGGCGATCCTTGAGGCCGGGTGTCCCGTCAACCTGATCTATTCCATCAAAGCAACGACGCATGATACCAGCCGACAAATCATGACCCACCCCGATGTGAAATTGCTGGTCGTGACCGGCGGTCCTGACGTGGTGAAAAGTGCGATGACCTCCGGAAAAAGAACGATCGCGGCGGGCCCCGGCAACCCGCCGGTCATTGTGGATGAGACCGCAGATATCGAGGAAGCCGGCGAATGCATTGTCAAAGGCGCGTCGTTCGACAATAACGTCCTCTGCATTGCCGAAAAGGAAGTGTTCGTGGTGGACTCCGTGACAGAAGCGTTGAAGCAAGAAATGCAAAAGTACAATGCTTATGAGCTTTCTCCTGCCGAACTTGAGAAAATCACTAATTTGGTCTTTCTCGAAAAAGACGGCGTTAAGTGCGTAAACCGGAAATATATCGGCAAGGACGCGGCGATTATCGCAGGCGATGCCGGTATCACCGTTCCGGCCGAGACCCGGTTGCTTTTTGGGGAAGCAAATTTCGGGCATCCTCTGGTCCAGCATGAGCAACTGATGCCGGTGCTTCCGCTAGTCCGGGTACGCGATTGGCAGCAGGCCATGGATTTTGCATTGAAGGCCGAGCACGGCTTTCATCACTCGGCGATGATCCATTCCACGAACATCGAACGGGTTATGGTCGTTGCAAAGCTCATGAATGTTTCCATTTTTGTGGAGAACGGGCACAGTCTCTCGGGTTTGGGGTTTGAAGGGGAAGGCTACACGTCCATGACGATCGCTGGTCCGACGGGGGAAGGGATCACGGGGCCGTGGACTTTTGTCCGCCAGAGGCGTTTCGTTATGCAGGATGCCTTTCGCGGCGCCCTCGGCTCCCTGCCGCACGGGTGAGAAGATGAGACAACTAAGAGATCGCAGTTTTCAGCCAGGTTGGGCACTTCTTTTAGTGCCCGACATTTTCGTGTTGGAACGTACGAATGGCATTGAGGAAATCTTTCGATATTTTAATTTTGACCGTTGAATGTTGGGCAACGAAAAGATGTTGCCCAACTTACTTGACTACCTAAGGAATTAGATATATTTCAACAGACATTGCTGTATGACCGATTAATAAAGGACAAATAACGTTGGAGTGACTTAAACCATGACATGTCCACTTATCACACGAAGACATTGGCTGTTCGGTGCTTGTTGCGCGGGTCTTGGAATAGCATCGAGTGTTGCCGCCGAAACGATCGGCCTTGATGCAATTGATACGGAACCCTTTCCGAGCAATGCCAATGAGGCACTGGTCCGTCTGAAGAATGGCAACCAGCGATTTAGAGACGACAAACCCCGCCATAACCATGAAAAGGCGTCCTGGCGCAGTCATCTCGTCGAAACCCAAAATCCTTTCGCAACCATTGTGGGTTGTAGCGATTCGCGCGTGCCGCCTGAACTTATCTTCGATGAGGGCTTCGGTGAACTTTTTACTATTCGTCTTGCCGGCAACATTATTGCGGAAGATGTGATTGGTTCTTTGGAATATGCCGTTTCGCATTTACATACCCGACTTATAGTGGTGCTGGGGCATGAAGGTTGCGGGGCAGTTTCTGCGACATTGGAGCAGATGTTGGATAAAGCCAAGGAGCCGGAACATATCGAATCGCTGATCAAATCAATCCAGCCCGGACTAAAGACACTCGATCTGAAGTTGAGTTGGGATGTTTTGCTGCACACAGCCGTGGAGGCCAACGTGCGTTGGTCGATGCGACAACTACGGGCGCATCCGGAACTGCGTGCGCTTCCGGAAGTAAAACGGGCGCTGTTGGAAAAGCGCGTGATCTTGGTCGGAGCCGTCTATGAGCTAAACACCGGACGGGTGCGCTTTCTCGATTAATCCGCAATAAAGGGGGCTGAATTCTTTATTGTTTATCTAACGGGTAAGTTTTTTCCCGAAAATCACCTTAAGCACAAAATAATGAGGAAACGCCGCGGTATAAATCAGACTGGTCTGTTCAATTTATGGTCGCTATGGAGTGGATTAATTACTTGGGTTCCGTATTTAAAATCCAGCTTTGTGCATGAGTTAACTCATCAAACGGGAAGTGTTTTATTTCTGCGGACACAAAATGAGCGGCTATTTTTTCACCAAAATCCCCCAAGACAGAATCTGTAACCAGAGCCACATGAGACACTTTTTTATGGTGATCCTTAATAAATTTAAAATGCTCTATTAATGAACCCAACGACTCCCAACCAGGAATTGCTTTTGTATTTATGATAACGCCCTTTAGATTTCCGTATTTCCCGATATATGAATCAATGACACTCGACGCGGATTTAAAATCTTTTTCTGATAACGCGCCATTTGGACTTAATATGGCGATACCATTTACTTCATCTAGTTCTATATTTAGCATGGTATTTCTCCTCTATCTGGTAAGTGATTAAAAGGGTCTGGATATCTTAAACTTTTTACCCTTCTCCACTGATAATAATAACATTTAAAGTCAGTCGATTTAAATTAAAAAGTGGTCGGATTCATTGCCATTAAATTAAGCATCGTAATTATTGTATTGCTGTTGCACTCCTTTTTAAACAACTTTAGATTAATTTAATGGCATGGTTTAATTTGGCTTTATGTCCATAAGCATATCAAGCAAAGACTTTCATAATCAACTGCAACGCTTTTGCATCTTCAATTCCTGGCACAAGCCGCGTGTTAATAATTCTGCTTGTATTTGTTCCATGCGCTGTATGGCGGGTTCATTTTCGCAAGAGCGATAACTGATAATTATTAATAAGTTGGCTGCTGAACATCTAAACATTAAAAAACCGAACAGATCCAGGGTAAAGTCGTCGCTCCAGTGTGCATTATCCAAGATCAGTATCAAGGGCGTGTTGATACTTAGCGTCTCAAAGAAATGGACACCTTCCCGCACCATGCGACCGGTATTGATATACGCTACTTTTTTCAGCAGCACCGCTATTTCATCAGGACTTAGCACAGTCAACATTTGATAAAGCCAGGTTGGGGCTAACTGGTTAAGGCGGTCGATAACCCTTTTTCCGTAAGACTCGCGGCAATGGCGTTCGAGCGCTTCCAACAACGGCAGAAAAGGTTCGGTAACGCCTTGCATCTTTACGCAACGGGCACGCAAAACGGCCAATTGTGGATGATTAACGTTGGCAAGAAAGGTATCCAGTAAAGCCGTTTTACCTGTGCCTTGTTCGCCCTTCAAAAAAACCAGATGTCGCACTCCGTTTGATGCTTTTTGAAAAGCGTCCTGCAAGTCTGTTAATTCTTTAGTGTATTCAAAGCAGTCAGAAAACTTCCGGACTTTGGGGCGATAACTCAGCGGGTTGGTCTCACTCATTTCAGCGATTAAATAACACACAGTCACTGTCACTGCGGCCAAAAAGTGATAGCCACGCCTGGAAACGGTTGAAATATAACGGGGCGATTTGCTGGCATCGTGTAGGGCATTGCGCAGGGAATTAACGGTCAGCCGTAAGGCAGAATCATCCACTATCCGGCCATCCCATATTGCATCAAATAACTCTTCGTGGGAGATTAGACGCCCCGCATGACATAAAAAATACAGTAATAACCGATACACTTTGGGGGTTAACTTGACATTTTTTTCCTCACACCACAAAAGCTGGGTGGCTGTATCCAGACGAAATATTCCAAATGTATAAATCTTGTTCTGTTCCATCGGGAAGTACTCAAATAATTTTATTGGCGTGATGCAGGGAAGCTAACAAATATATAACAAATTGCTAACAACTTACAACAGCGGAGTCCGTAAACTAGAGCGAAATTAATGGATTAAAAAACTATTGTCGGATATTGATACTGTTTGCGGCGTTAGCGGGGATTGGTGTTGCTGGTTTAAATAAGGGTATCCATTGTCGTTGTAAAGAGTTGGGAAATGGCGGCAGCCATATCCCGTCACGTCAGTAAAATATTCTTAAAAATTATCTTGAAAGTATTCATCTTTAATTCTTAAGCGTGACGGGGTTTACAAGCTCTGTTACTCACGTTTTGAAAGCCATTGAAACCGTTAAACGTTTCAGTTATTTGCAAACCCCGGTCGGTATCGTTTTATGAACCAAGCGGTTAATACTTGCGGGAAAATTAAGGATGCCGAGTTTTATATGGAACTGAATAATCAAATGACCGGGTGGATTATCCGGAATATTTTGAAATCTCCAGAGGAGAAAAGCTCCGACGGACTTAATAATAAACTGGCAAGAGGAGAATGTTATGAAAAAAAAACTAGTGGTATTTTGCGATGGCACCTGGAATGAACCGGACAAGAATCCCACCAATGTGGCCAAGCTGTTTGAGGCCACCAACCAAAACGCCGCCAATGGAACCCCCCAAATCGTATATTACATACAGGGCGTGGGAACCCACTGGTATGACAGGTTTATTGGCGGGGCTTTCGGTTGGGGGATATCCGACAACATAAAGGACGGTTATAAATTTCTGTGCAGTAACTATGAGCCCGAAGACGAAATCTATTTATTCGGTTTCAGTCGCGGTGCCTATACTGCCCGCTCCCTAGCGGGACTCATTCACAACATGGGGATTTTAAGACGGGAAAATTTCGACCAAATCAATAAAGCCTATGCCAAGTATAAAGACAAATCTATAGACTGGCACCCCAATCCCACTAAGGGCTTAAAAGCCAAGTTGTTTCGTGACCAATATACCTATGGAGGAGAAACGATTCGGTTTCTCGGGGTTTGGGATACGGTGGGTGCCCTGGGTGCTCCTTATGGTTTATTTTTGGGATACCTCTCCGACAAAATATTCGGCTGCCGTTTTCACGATGTAACCTTGAGCGACACCATACAAAGCGCCAGTCACGCACTGTCTTCGGATGAACACCGCTGGCCATTTCGTCCTGTGCTCTGGAAATTACAACCCGATCATAATTTGGCAAATTTCGTGGAGAATTGGTTTCCTGGCGTACATTCCGATGTCGGCGGTGGCTATGCCGAAACCGGGTTGTCCGATCTTGCCTTAAATTGGATGGCTCAACAAGCCGCAGTCCAAGGCCTTAATACAAAGGTATCAATCACGCCAGGCTCTTCTGTTACCCACGATTCCCAGAAATTATATTATCAATTGGCAACGCTTCTGGCAGTTAAATTGCCTGCACTATTACTAGTAGATTTACCGGGAAAGCTATTCAAAGGTTGGCCTGTTTGGATTTATAAGAAACTGAATGCGCTGGGTTTTTTGACTGAAGAAGACATAGCCGCGAAAATCGCCAAGATCACATATAAAGGTGATTACTATCGCATTTAGATTTTTTGTTGTACCTGCTTCCTAAGCCACCTGGCACATCCATGCATCAATAGGGTATTGGATTTTGGGTTTGTCCAAAGTGATAAGGTGATTCACGAATAGACAACCACAATCGTTTTGAAGACGGTGGCTATAAATTGTATTGAGGAGAAGATTAATGGCAAAAGTAGCATTTACTCCTGCATTGAAGACAGAGTATGAAAGATTATTTAATATCTAGATTTAATGTGTTTAGATAAAAAAGTGGAAAATGGCAAAATCCGGCTGGTACTACAGCAAGGCATAGGCAAAGCAGTGATTACCAGTGATTACGAT